>JASHSZ010000086.1 GCA_030040815.1 Streptosporangiaceae bacterium | reverse complement strand
GCCGAGTCGCTGGCCGACCTCACCGGGGTGCGGGTCCTCCGCGGCGGTCGGAACCTCGGCCTCGCCGCCGCCCTCAACGCTGGCGTGCGGGTGCTCCGCGCGGACGCCGAAGCCGTCCTTTTCCTCGATCAGGACTCGGTCCTTTCGCCCGACCTCGTCGAGGCCCTCGCCGCGCACCTCGCCGCCGACCCGGCCATAGCCGTCGCCGCGCCCGCGCCGTGGGACGCCGGGCAGGGCCGCTACTACGAGCCCGGCCTCGACGCGCGCCCCGACGTCGCCGACCGCGATACCGTCATCACCTCCGGCATGCTGGTCCGGCGCTCGGTCCTGGACCAAGTCGGCGGCTTCCGCGAGGAGTTCTTCGTCGACCACGTCGACAACGACTTCTGCCTTCGGGTACGCGCGGCCGGCGGTCGCATCGTCCAAGACAAGCGCTGGAAGCTGGTCCATAGCCTCGGCACTCGTGAGAAACACCGTGTCCCCGGCGCCACGTTCTCCAGCTCGCGCCACCCGGTCTGGCGCAACTATTGGATCGCGCGCAACGGTACGATCCTGATCCGCGAGTACCGGCGTACCGCCCCGGCCTGGACCCGCAGCACCCGCAGGTACCTGCCGCGGTGGTTCCTGGTCCGGCTGCTCCTCGAAGCGCCACGCTCGAAGCGTGCCGCCGCCATGCTCCAGGGCTTCGCCGACGGCCTCCGCGGCCGCGTGACAGAGTCCTTCTACCCCGAGGGCGCCGCCCGCCCGGAACGGACGCCGCCACCATGAGGATCTCCGCGGTCGAGTGGGCACCAGCAGCAACAGCCCGCCGGGCCGCGGGACGTGGGTCATCTCGCTGACAGCTGCGGTCCGGATCGGCCGACGGCCGTGCCGATGAGCTTGTCGACCTCCTCATCGTGGGACGCTGGCGATTGAGTGGTCAGCTAGCCAGCACCAGGCCGAGGACCGGCGTTGCCAGCGCGCTGACGCCGGTGAACGCGCCGACCTGCCAGTCGTCCCTTAGAGCTCCGGCACGGAATTTCGATGACGTATCGAGGAGTGCTTGGCTCAGGCGGCCAACTGCGCGCCGCCCGTCGTGGTACGCGGTGACGACAGCGGCGATCTGCTTGCCTACGCGGCTGCTCCTACTCCCCGTCCTGGACGCCGGGCGGGTACGCGCCCACCGGCGGGCAGCCGAGCGAGTACCGGCCGACCGCCCCGTCGAACATGCCCTGGCCGGGCGCACCCACCTGAGCTCCGCGCCGCGGACCCCAGCAGGCGACCGAGACGAACTTGCGGGCCAGGAAGGCGGCCATCGGCGCGGCGCCCTGCAGACGGCGGCACCCCGCGAGGGAGGACTCCGTGACGGCGGCCAGGCGCTCGTCAGGATGATAGGCGAGAGGACCGCGACGATCTTCATGACTGAGCATTCCGGTGGGGGATTGGGCGCTGGCCGAGCGTACCGACTCGGCCCGGGGCTACGCTAATATCACCTGGTCATGCGCCGCGTTCTGGAAGTACTGCGCCGTCCCACCGTCTTCCTGGCAGTGGGTCTGATAATCTCCGCGGTCAGCGGTTCGGCATTCCTGCTCATCCTCAACCTGGCGCTGTCCTCCTACGACTTCATCGCGCTCAGCGGCCTCAACATCCTGCTCGCCGCGATCAGTACCGGCGTGATGGCCGGGATCGAGCAGGAGATGGTGCGCGCGGTAAGCCGCGCGATCGCCCGGGGCCTGCCCACGGCCCCGGTGATCCGCCGGCAGGTGCGTCAGGCAGGCTGGATCGTGGGGATCACGCTCTTCGGCTGCCTGGTGCTGTCCCCAGTGCTCACCGAACACTGGCTGCGCGGGAGCTGGGTGCTCTACGCGGAGCTGATGCTGGGATTGGTCGGCGCTATCGTCGAATTTCAGGTGCGCGGCACGCTCTCGGGCAGGCAGGACTTCCACGTCTTCTCGATCACCCTGCTCGCCGAGGCCTTCACCAGGTTGGTGCCGAGCGTCGTGCTGCTGGCGATGGGCTGCCACGCCGCCTGGCTCTACGGGCTGATGTTCGCGCTCGGCCCGGTGGTCGGGGCCGTGGTCGGCATATGGCTGCCGAAGGTCTGGCGCCGGCCGCATCTCGAGTACCCCGAGGCGACCGAGAAGGGTCGGGCGGATGAGGAGACAGAGGGCCGGGCCGCGAAGAACCTGGGCCTGCTCACGGGTGCGACGCTCGCCTCGCAGCTGTTGCTCAACGCGGTCCCGCTGCTAGTCCAGGCGCGCTACCAGCATGCGGTGCATGATGTGGCGGACGAGGCCGCGGCCATCCTGTCCGCAGTGGGCCTGGCGCGGCTCGGCATCGTCGCGCTGCTGCCGATCCAGATCCCGCTGCTGCCGAGGCTGACCACCGCCGCGGAGCAGGGCAGGTTCCACGACGTGCGCAGCCGGACGCTGCAACTGGTGGGCGTGTGCACGGCGCTGGGTCTTGCCGCCGTGCTGGTGTCCGCGACGGCGGGCCCATGGGTGCTGCGCGACATTATGCACGCGCACGCGGTGCTGCCGAACTGGTTCCTGGCCGCGTTCGCCGCGGGCATCATGTTCATGATGATCGGCTTCACCCTGCAGGCTGGGCTGAT
>JASHSZ010000680.1 GCA_030040815.1 Streptosporangiaceae bacterium | reverse complement strand
ATCGGTGGCCCAGGCGTACAGGCCGCCGTCCGGCCGTCGCGCCGCGAGCGGGTCCAGCGTCAGCTGACTGGCGCCGGAGTAGAACACGCCCGGCCGCGTGCCCTTCTCGGGACGCCGGACGGCGACTGGCTCCTGTGCGACGACGCGTGCCACCTCCGATGACGGGTCGTTCAGGTCACCAACAAGGATCGCCTGCGTGGGGCAGACCGTGACGCAGGCTGGCTCGAGGCCGAGGTCCAGCCGGTGTGCGCAGAGGTTGCACTTCTCGGCCGAGTTGTCCTGCGGGTTTATGAAGATCGCGTCGTACGGGCACGCAGCGATGCAGGCCTTGCAGCCGATGCAGATGCCCTTGTCGAAATCGACGATCCCATCGTCCCGCCGGTACATCGCCTGCGTCGGGCAAGCGGTCACGCACGGCGCGTCCGCGCACTGGTTGCACCTGGTGACCTGGAAGGCCCGGCGGACCTGCGGGAACGTCCCGGTCTCGACCGACTTCACGTAGGTCCTCGTCACCCCCAAGGGGACCTCGTTCTCGCTCTTGCACGCGGTGGTGCAGGCGTGGCAGCCGATGCACGCGTTCTGGTCGAGCACCTTCACCCAGCGTTGCAGCTGGTCGCCCGGTAGCGCCACAGCCAAAACATACGGGCAGCCCGGCGAGACCGGTCGGACAGGGTATGGTCGATCCCGGCAACCCTGGGTCCGGCGATCGGCTGAGCGGACGGCCGGGCAGAACCGCCGTATGCTGGACAGTGACTCGAAGGAATCCTGAGGTCCGGGGGTGCCGATGACGTCCGGGAACGGCTATCCAGCGGCCGGCGGCGACTGGGAGACACGGGCGGTCGGCGGCAACTGGGGCAAGATGCGGGCCGCCGACGTGGACCGAGACCGCGTGGCGGCAATCCTCGGCACGGCCTTTACCGAAGGTCGGCTGACCCGGGACGAGTACGACGACCGCCTCCACACCGCTTTGACCGCGCGCACGTATGCCGACCTGGACCAGGTCGTGGCCGATCTACCCGCCGCGGCCTCGACCGAGCTGGACCCGGTTCCAGCGGAGACCCAGACCAACGGGCTCGCGATAGCCAGTTTTGCCTGTGGCCTCGGACAGTTCGTCTTCGGGCCGCTGGCGACTATCCCGGCGATCGTGTTCGGCCACATGGCCCGGAACCAGATAAGGCGCACGGGCGAGCAAGGCGGCGGGCTGGCGCTCGCAGGCTTGATGCTCGGCTGGGCAGCGGTGATCCTGGGCATCATCTTTGTCGCCGCTGCCGTGATTGCCATCAGTCAGACGAACGGTCCCGCGCCCGGGCTGAACCCCTAGGCCTCTCGGGCCCGGTCGCGCCTGCAGTGAGGTCCGAGGCCCAGGAGGCAGTTCATGCAACTCGGGATCTTCTCGGTCAGTGACATCACCCGCGACCCGGTGTCCGGGCAGACACCGAGCGAGGCGGAGCGAATCGAAGCGATCGCACAGATTGCCCAGAAAGCCGACGACCTGGGGCTGGACGTATTCGCGATCGGCGAGCATCACAACCCGCCGTTCTTCTCCTCGGCGCCGACGACGCTGCTGGCGTTCATCGCAGCGAGGACCGAGCGACTGATCCTGAGCACGGCGACGACGCTGATCACGACGAACGACCCAGTGCGCATCGCCGAGGAGTACGCGATGCTGCAGCACCTGTCCAACGGCCGGATGGATCTCATGCTGGGTCGCGGCAACACCGCACCGGTGTACCCGTGGTTCGGGCAGGACATCCGCCAGAGCCTGCCGCTAGCGCTGGAGAACTACAACCTGCTGCACCGGCTGTGGCGGCAGGACGTCGTGGACTGGAAGGGCAAGTTCCGCACCCCGCTGCAGGGCTTTACGTCGATCCCACGGCCCCTGGACGACGTGCCGCCGTTCGTCTGGCACGGCTCGATCCGCACGCCGGAGATCGCCGAGCAGGCTGCGTACTACGGCGACGGCTTTTTCGCCAACAACATCTTCTGGCCCAAAGAGCACTACATCCGCCTTATCGGGTTCTACCGGCAGCGCTACGCCTACTACGGTCACGGCACCGAGCAGCAGGCGATCGTCGGCCTGGGCGGTCAGGCTTACATCGCCAGGAACTCGCAGGACGCCAAGCGGGAGTTCCGCCCGTATTTCAACGACGCGCCGGTGTACGGGCACGGGCCGTCGATGGAGGACTTCATGGAGATGACTCCGCTGTCGGTGGGCAGCCCGGCAGAGGTCATCGACAAGACCCTGACATTCCGCGAGCACTTCGGCGACTACCAGCGGCAGCTCTTCCTGATGGACCACGCGGGCCTGCCGCTCAAGACCGTGCTGGACCAGCTCGACCTGCTCGGCGGTGAGGTCGTCCCGGTGCTACGCAAGGAGACAGCGGCCAGGCAAGACCCGGCGACACCCGAGGCCCCGACCCATGCAAGCCTGGTCCGGGCCAAGTACGGGACCGAGGCGCCGCGTCAGCCGCGGCCGAACGCCAACCGCGGCGACAATGTCACCGGGGGGTCCCCGTATCAGGACACCGCTGCAGAGTCCGGGGCCGAGTATCCCGAGCTGTGATGCCAGACGGCAGGCAGCTCACGACCGCAAGGAGGCGGTTCGCTCATGAGCAGCCCCGATCACGAGCCATTCACGCTAGTGAGCATCAGCGCCGGAACGAGCGATCCCTCCGCCACCAGGCTGCTGGCCGACCGTATCGCGGACCGCACCTGTGAGCTGGCGGCCTGTCACGGCCGCACCGTGACGTCGAACGTCATCGAATTGCGCGAGATATCCGCGGACATCGCCAGCGCGCTGGTGTCGCAGCTGATCACGCCGCGGCTGCAAGCGGCGATCGCGGCCCTCAGCGAGGCCGACGGGATCATCGCCAGCACGCCGGTCTACAAGGCGGGCCCGAGCGGCCTATTCACCTCGTTCGTCGACATCCTGGACGACGACCTGATCATCGCCAGGCCTGTCGTCCTGGCCGCGACTGCCGGGACGGCACGGCACGCTCTCATCGTCGACGATCAGATGCGCTCCATGTTCGCCTACCTGCGAGCGCTGACGATCCCGACCTCGCTGTTCGCCGCGCCGGAAGACTGGGGCGACCCAGCGCTGAACAGCCGCATCGACCGGGCGGCGGTAGAACTCGTGCTGCTGATGGAAAGCGGGTTCGCCCGGAAGATCAGGGACGCGTCCTGGGAGAGCTACCAGCACGAATATGGCAGCGCGGGCGGCACCGAGGTGGGCATCGACCTCGATACGGACCTGATGAAGCTAGCGGCGGGCGGGTCGGTCGCCTGAGTCGGCAGCGAATCACCAGGATCCGGTGATTCGGATCAGCCGGCTTGCGGCAAGACTGTTTCGCATCGCCTGGGCTCGCGTCGCGACGTTCGGTCGCGGGCACGGCTCACCGGGCCCGGGCGCTTCGAGGGCCGATCAGAACGGGGGAGGATGCGCACTATGCAGGTGACGCTGACAGGTTCCACAGGTTTCATCGGATCTCACATCATGACCGACCTGCAAACGCACGGCCACCGGGTAACGGCGCTGGTCCGCGACGACGCCGAGGCGGACAGAGTCGCGGCCGCCGGGGCCACGCCCGCCGTGATCGACCTCTACGACCGGACGGGCGTGGCGAGTATGTTCCGAATCGCAGACGGTGCCATTCACACTGCCAGTCCGGGGGACGCCACCAGCGCGAACCTCGACTCCGCGGTGGTCGACGCGGCGACCGACGCGTTCGCAGGCACCGGCAAGCCCTATCTGCACATCAGCGGCGGCTGGGTGTATGGGGACAATCTCGACATTACCGAGGAGTCTCCTATCAACGCACCCGCGATGGTGGCGTGGAAGGAGCCGATCGAACGCCGGGTGCTCGACGCGCAGGGCATGCGCGGGGTCGTGATCCTCTCCGGCACCGCCTACGGTGACGGCGGCGGAGCTATTCCGGGGGTGATGCTCAGCTCGCCGCGCGACGACGACGGCAACCTGATCATGCTCGGTACCGGTCAGCAGCACTGGTCCACGGTCCACGTCGCGGACATCGCCGATTGCTTCCGGCGGGCCCTGGAAAACGAGTCGGCCCGCGGCCGGTACGTCATCGGTAACGGGCTGACCTCGACCGTATCCGAGCTGACGGAGGCGGCCGCGGTCGCAGCCGACGCTCCCGGAGCTGTCCCTGGCTCTGACGAGGAGGCCAGGGCGCGCCTCGGCCCCCTCGCCGACGTCCTGCTGCTCGATCAGGGAACCGAGGCGGCCAAGGCTCGGGCGGAGCTGGGCTGGCGTCCGTCCCACCCAGGGCTCGTGGACGAGTTCCGCAACGGGAGTTACCGGAAGTGAGAGGCGGTCGCCGGACGGTGCCGAAGGCCGGAGAGAGCAGCTAGAGATTCCGGGGCCGAGCTGCTCATAAGCAATTCACCTCCAGGCAGCTAAGCGCTGGCGACCGCGGGCTGCTTGGGTGACGGCTTCGGTCTGCTTCTGAGCGACCATCGGGGAGTGGTGCGCCAGCACGACGATGCCCGCAATCATGATGACCAGCGAGATGACCTGGCCTGCTATCGCCCCGGGGCTGCTGCTGAGCCGCTCATTCAGCCAGAGATAGGCGAGGGCGATGGAGATAATCGGGTCGCACGCCGTAATGATGGCCAGTACCGGTGCAAGCAACGTGCCCTGCTGGAAGGCGTTCTGGTTGAGCACGAAGCCCACCGGGCCAACCACAGCCAGCGCGTAGATTGGCCAGTCGGTCAGCAGGTGGGACAGGCCCCCGCTGACGTCAGACACCACTAGCTTGACCAGGAACGCCGCGGCGCCGTAACAGATGCCACAGGCCAGCGCCAGCGCGAGGGGGCGCAGGTTCCTGTTGCGCCTGGCGACCGCGAGGCAGCCCGTCACGCAGGCGGCGAGTCCGGCAGCCAGCGGCAGTACGACGAAGAAGCTGACGGTCGACTGGCCGGTGGACGGACGACCGATCGCCAGGAAGCCCGCCACGCCACCTGCTGTCGCAATGACTCCGCCGAGGATGACCGGATCGATTCGTCGGCGCAGGTACGAAGCGATCAGCGCGGCGAACAGCAGGTCGCAGACCAGGAGTGGCTCGACCAGGGCCAGCGGGCCGTACTTGAGCGCGAGGACCTGCAGCGCAAACCCGATCACGGTGCCGCCGATCGCTATCACCCACAGCGGCTGCCCGACGAGGTCGAGCAGGATCTTCGGTGAGAGCGCTCGCCGGGTCTGCACGCGCTTGGCGCTGCGCTGCTCGGCGACCGACGACATGCCAAAGACGATTGCGGCACCGAGTCCCGCGACCACGGCGGCAACCGGGAGCACTAGGCGCTCCACCCAGCCAGTCTGGCCGACCACGCATCCCAGCCGGTTCCCCGTTTTCCCACCATGATCATTCTAGCGGTGCCGTGATGATCAGGAATATCCGGGTGCGGCCCGAGCTGCTGCGGGCCCGCGGAGATTGAGGATGTCTTTGCACGTCAGCGGTTTGCCCGCAGGCTGCGGGGGGCTGCGAGCTGCAGTAGCCAGGTAGCCCGTCTGCAACCCGCTGGCGAATCTGGTTTAGTGCGGTTGCATGGCCATCCTCGTGACGAGTGCCAGCGGGGCTAACGGCAACGGGTACGGCACGCTGCTGAGGTTCGGCTCAGATGGGGAGTTTCTGGGACCGGTCAGCGATGACCCGCGAATTGCCGATCCACGTGGTCTCTGCCTTGACCCATCGGGCGGTCTGATCTATCTGAACAGCGGTGCGGACCGCGTGCTGGCGCTTGATCACCACGGACACGTCGTGCTCGACTCCGGACGGATCCCGGGCCTCGACCCTGGCGGCGGCACATTCGGGCCCGATGGCCGGTACTACGTTGGCCTGCGCCGCCGACGCACGATTCTGGCTATGCCTGCCAGCCTCGACGGGCCGGGGGAGACCGTGCTGCCGGACGATATTGTCCCGTTCCCACGCGGCTTCGGCTTCGCTGGTGACGGCCAGCTGTATTTCGCGTCCGGCACGTCGCCCGCTGGCGAGGGCGACAACACCATCGTCGTGTTCGACGCTGCTGGCAGGCTGCGCAATCCGCACCTGGTGGCTGACCCTGAGCTGAGCCCGCTGGACCTGACGATCGCTTCCGGCGGAAACATCCTGGTTTCCAGCGAGTGGCCGTTCGGCGATCCGGATGCCGAGACGAGCGTGCGCGAGTACGATCCGGCGACCGGGCGTCTCGTCCGCGTTCTCACGCCGGAAGGCTCCGGCAGATTCCGACGCCCACGCGGACTGCGGTTCGGCCCGGGCGGTCGCCTGTACTGCGTGGGGGAGGATCGGGTTGCAGCCTTCGACTTCGGCACCGGACGCTTCGTTACCGACGTCGTGCGCCTCGCCCGCCTCAACGGCCAGGCGCTCGTGCTCGTGCCGTAGGAGCCGAAGCCGTCAGGCGGGCGGTCGCCCGCTGCTGATGCAGCGGATGAGGTACTCGCCGGCCAGGACGGCAACGCCGACGCCGCCGATGAACAGGATCAGCACGCCGACGGTGTAGAGATCGGGCGCGACCAGCCCGAGCACGCCGACTACGAGCCCGAGCAGGATGACCAGGGCAACGACCCCGACGTTTCTGCTGCTCATGCCCATGCACCTCTGGGAGCCCTGACGAGTGGTGTCACGTGTACCCAGACCGCGGTGGCGGTACACATAGCGCGACGGCCATGCGGCCGCGATGCGGGCGATGCAGCGAACCGGGGGGCGCGCGATGGGCGCAGTGACGCATGTTCTGGCAGTGAATCCGGTACCGGCCCGGTCGCAGATGGGTTCGTCGCTCGGGTTCCACATCATTCTCGCGTGCTTCGGGATTGCGTTCGCGGCCGTCATCATGACCGCGGAGTGGATCGGCATCAGGCGCGGTGATGCCGCGGCGCTGCTGCTGGCGCGCCGATGGTCGAAAGTCATGGCGGTTCTGGTGGCCGTCGGCGCGGTGTCGGGAACCGTGCTGTCGTATGAGATGGGCCTGCTGTGGCCGGGCCTGATGGGCCGGTTCGGGGCGGCCATCGGCTTCCCGTTCTCCATGGAGGGAATCTTCTTCTTCCTGGAGGCGATCTTCGTCGGGGTGTACCTGTACGGGTGGGGGCGGCTCCCGGCCTGGGCGCACTGGTGGAGCGGGATGCCAATCGTAGTGGCCGGAGTGCTGGGCGCCCTGTCGGTGGTCGCGGCGAACTCATGGATGAACTCACCCGCCGGATACACGCTCAGCCACGGAAAGATCACCAGGGTCGATCCGGTGTCGGTGTTCTTCAACGCCTCGACTCCGTATGAGACCGCGCACATGGTGCTCGCCGCGTACATGGTGGCGGGCTTCCTCATCGCCGGCGTGTACGCGGTGGGGCTGCTGCGCGGTCGCCGGGACCATTATCATCGGCTGGGTTTCGCCATCCCGTTTACGGTCGCCGGGATCGCCGCCCCGCTGCAGGTGATGATGGGCGACATCATCGCCCGATTCATCGCGGGCAATCAGCCGGTGAAGTTCGCCGCGATGGAGTACGTGGCCAAGACCTCGGAGAATGTCCCCGAATGGATCGGCGGTATCTATATCAACGGCCACGTTTACTTCGGTGCTGCTATCCCGTCGTTCGACTCGATCTTGGTCGGGTTCTCGCCGCACACCCGGGTTATCGGGTGGGACAGTGTGCCGCCCTCGCAGCGGCCCGCGCTGGTCACGCTCATTCACCTGAGCTTCGACCTGATGGTGGGCATCGGCTTCTTCCTGCTCGCGCTGGCAGCGTGGCAAGGCTGGTGGTGGTGGTTCCACCGCCGGCTGCTTGTGACCCCGTGGTTCCTGGCGCCCTCTGCAATCAGCGGCGTGACGGCCGTGGCTGCGATGGAAGCGGGCTGGATCGTCACTGAGGTCGGCCGCCAGCCCTGGATCGTCTACCGCGTGCTGCTGGTCAGCAACGCGGTCACCCCGGCCAGCGGGGTCACCGTCACCCTGGGAGTGATCCTCATCCTGTACGCCATCCTGACCGTGGTCTCAATCGGCACTCCGATGGTTATGTCCCGGCGGTGGCGGCGCGGAGCGCCCGGCGAGGAGGAGGCGGAGCAGGTGCCCTACGGTCCCGCCGCGGCCGGATCCGGGGCATCACCCGGCACACCACCGGCCCTGTCCCGCACATCGGAAGGCCGGCCGGGCGCTGCATGAGTCCCTCGCCGGAGGACATAGCGGTTGCGGCGATCCTGGTCGTGGTCATCTCCGCGTACGCGCTGTTCGGCGGGGCAGACTTCGGCGGTGGCATCTGGGACCTGGTAGCGGGCGGGACCGAGCGCGGTGCGGCTGCGCGGGAGCTCATCGACGAGTCCATCACCCCGGTCTGGGAAGCCAACCACGTGTGGCTGGTCTTCATCCTGGTCCTGTTGTGGACCGCGTTTCCGCCCGCGTTCGCCGCCATCATGACCGCGCTGTTCGTCCCGCTCAGCCTCTCCCTGCTCGGCATCGTCCTCCGCGGGGTTGGGTTTGCGTTCCGGCACACCGCGGAGCGGCTGCGAATGCAGCAGCTCACCGGCGCGATGTTCGCAGCCTCCTCGCTGATCACCCCGTTCTTCATGGGCACGGTCGTCGGCGCCGTGGCCACCGGCCAGGTCCCCGACCATCCCGCGGGCAACGTCCTGGCCGCCTGGACCTCGCCTACCGCCATCCTCACCGGGTTCCTGTTCGTCGCCGCCTGCGGCTACGTCAGCGCGGTGTTCCTCGTCCTGGAGGCCCGCCAGCGGCGGCACCAGGACCTGATGCGCTACTTTTCGCTGCGAGCCACCGCAGCCGGGCTGCTCACCGGTGCCCTAGCCGCCGCCACGTTCGCAGTACTGTCGGCGAGCGCGCCGTACGACTTCGTCGGCCTGACCGGCATCGCCCTGCCGCTGGTGGCCATCTCGATCGCCGCGGGGATCGCCGTGCTGGTCATGCTCTGGCTGCGCTGGTACCACGCCCTGGTGCTGCGGCTGACGGCGGCCGTCGCGGTGGCGACCGTGGTGTGGGGGTGGGGACTGGCCCAGTACCCCTATCTGTTTCCCACCTCTCTGTCGCTCGCCGCGGGCAGCGCCCCCACTGCGGCCATGGTGGCGGAGTTGGTGGTGGCGGGCCTGGCGGTCCTGCTCGTGGCGCCAGGCTTCGCCCTGCTCTACTTCCTGCAGCAGCGGCGCATGCTCGCGACCGTC
>JASHSZ010000085.1 GCA_030040815.1 Streptosporangiaceae bacterium | reverse complement strand
GAGGCCATGGCCGCGCTCGTGCTCGCCGACGCCGTGCTGGAGAAGTTCGGCGGCGACAGCGTCGCCGAGACCGCGCGCAACGCCGAGGCGTACCTGAAGGCGATGATGATCCGATGACCGGCAACGGCAGCAGGACCGGGTCGGCCACGACCCCGTTCCCTGCCATCATCCTTATCGGGCCGCCGGGAGCGGGCAAGACAACGGTCGGGACGGCCCTGGCCGCCCGCCTGCACCTCCCGTTCACTGACACCGACGCCGTCGTCGAGGCGGTTGCTGGCAAGCCGGTCAGCGACATCTTCATCACCGACGGCGAGCCGGAGTTCCGGCGGCTGGAGCGGGAGGCCGTCGCCACGACGCTGGACGGCCGCGACGGTGTGATCGGGCTCGGCGGCGGCGCCGTCATGGACACGGCGACCAGGACACGGCTGACCGGCCGGCGGGTCATCTACCTGCAGACCGGGTTTAGCGAGCTAGCCAAGCGCGTCGGCTTGGACCGCGCCCGGCCGCTGCTCGTCGGAACCAACCCGCGTGCGCAGCTGAAGGCGCTGCTGGCGGAGCGGCTGCCGGTGTATGACAGCCTGGCCTGGCTCACCGTAGGAACCGATGGCCGCGACCCGGAGGACATTGCCGCCGAGATCGCGGCGGTCGTCACGGGCCCGTGACCGCGACCAGGATCGCGATCGGCGGGGAGCGGCCGTACGAGGTTGTCGTGGGTACCGGCGTGCTCTCGGTGCTGCCTGCATTCCTTGGCTCTGCGGCGGGGAACGTGGTCGTTATACACGCCGAAAGCCTCGCCACGGTCGCGGCCGCCGCGTGCCGATCGATTGCCGAGGCGGGCTACGCGGTGCGGCCCGAGTCGGTGCCGGACGGCGAGGCGGCTAAGGAGATCGGCGTCGCGGCCCGGTTGTGGTCGCGGCTCGCCGCCGCGGGCGTCGGCCGGGACGACGCGATTGTCGGCGTCGGCGGGGGAGCGGTGACCGACCTGGCCGGGTTCGTCGCCGCGACCTGGCTGCGCGGGGTGCGACTCGTGCTGGTGCCGACCACCCTGCTCGGCATGACCGATGCCGCCATCGGCGGCAAGACGGCGATCAACACCGCGGACGGCAAGAACCTGGTCGGCGCGTTCTATCCGCCTGCGGGCGTTGTTGCCGACACCCGCGTGCTGGCCAGCCTGCCTGCGGCCGACTACGTCAGCGGGCTGGCCGAGGTGATCAAGGCAGGGTTCATCGCCGACCCCGTGATCCTGGATCTGGTGGAATCCAATCCGCAGGCAGCCGCGCGGCCTGGCGGGCCGGACGAGCGCGAGCTGATCGAGCGCTCGATCGCGATGAAGGCGGCCGTGGTGTCGGCCGACCTCCGCGAGGCGGGCCCACGGGAGACGCTCAACTACGGGCACACGCTGGGGCACGCCATCGAGCGGGTGGAGAACTACTCGATCCGGCACGGCGAGGCCACCGCGATCGGCATGTGCTACGCGGCGGCGCTCGGCCGGCTGGCCGGACGGCTGGACCCGGCGACCGCCGCGCGGCACGCGTCCGTGCTCGCGGCCGTCGGCCTGCCCGTCAGGTACCAGCCGGCCGCGTGGCCGGAGCTGCGCGCGGCGATGGTAGTGGACAAGAAAGCGCGCGCGGCGAAGCTGCGGTTCGTGGTGCTGGACGGGCTGGCCAAGCCGGGCATCCTGGCCGACCCCCCCGAGGAACTGCTCGAGCAGGCGTACGCGGAGGTGAGCTGATCTATGGCCGTGTTGTCCCGCGGAAGCGACCCCCCCGAACCCTCCGCGCAGCTGACGACGGTGCTCGTCCTCAACGGGCCGAACCTGGGTCGGCTTGGCTCGCGGGAGCCGGAGATCTACGGGTCGACAACGCTGGCCGACATCGAGGCGGCCTGCACGGCGCTCGGCGCCAGCCTGGGGCTGATCGTCGACATGCGGCAAACCGACGACGAGGCCCAGCTGATCGGCTGGATCCACGAGGCTGCCGACCGGCGGCTCCCGGTGGTGCTCAACCCGGCCGCGTTCACCCACTACTCCTACGCGCTGCGGGACGCGCTCGCCATGCGGACCGCGCCGCTGGTCGAGGTGCACCTGTCGAACCCGGCGGCCCGGGAGACGTTCCGGCATACCTCGGTGGTGTCTCCCGTCGCCGACGGCATCATCGCCGGGTTCGGGCCGCGGTCGTACGAGCTGGCGCTGCGCGCGGTGGCCGGGCTGCTTGGCCGGTAACCGCACGGCTCGGCCCAGCCGACCCGCGCGGTTACGATGCTGCGAAAGCAGCGACGAGGAAAGGCGTGGTTAATGCGCATCGGGATGGCTCTCAACTATGCGGGCGGCTTCCGGGAGACGGCCGCCGAGCTGACCGACTTCGAGAAGGCCGGCCTGGACATCGTCTTCGTGCCAGAGGCGTACAGCTACGACGCCGTGAGCCAGCTCGGCTACCTCGCCGCCGTCACCGAGCGGGTGGAGCTCGCGTCCGGGATCATGCAGCTCTACTCGCGCACGCCGACGCTGACCGCTATGACGGCAGCTGGCCTCGACTACGTATCTGATGGCAGGTTTTCGCTCGGCATCGGGGCGTCCGGGCCCCAGGTCATCGAGGGCTGGCACGGCGTGCCGTACGACGCGCCGGTGGGCAGGACCCGGGAGACCATCGAGATCTGCCGCGCCGTGTGGCGGCGGGACCGCCTGGAATACCACGGCAAGTACTACGAGATCCCGCTGCCGGAGAACCAGGGCACCGGCCTGGGGAAGGCGCTGAAGCTCATCAACCACCCGGTCCGCGAGCGGATCCCGATCATTCTCGCCGCGCTCGGCCCGAAGAACGTCGAGCTGGCGGCCGAGCTCGCCGAAGGCTGGGAGCCGATCTTCTACTACCCGGAGAAGGCCGGGGAGGTCTGGGGACCGTCGCTGCGGGCGGGACTTGCCAAGAGGGATCCGTCGCTGCCGCCCCTGGACGTGTTCGCCCAGACGGCGCTGGCGATCGGCGACGACGTCGGCGGGCTCATCGACCTCATCCGGCCGATCCAGGCGCTCTATATCGGGGGGATGGGCGCGCGGGGCGCAAACTTCTACAACAACCTGGCGGTGCGGTACGGCTACGAGCAGGAAGCCGAGGCAATCCAGGACGCTTACCTGGCTGGCCGCAAGAAGGAAGCCGAGGCGCTCATCCCCCGGGATCTGCTTGAGCACGTCTCCCTGATCGGGCCGAGGTCGTTCGTCGCCGAGCGGGTCGCG
>JASHSZ010000679.1 GCA_030040815.1 Streptosporangiaceae bacterium | reverse complement strand
CGCCATCCTCATACCAGGCGCCCAGCTCATCGCGAACCCGCATCGGCAGCGACCCTGCCGGGAACGCCCTCCTCGCGACCCTGGCAGTCTGAGCCGGCACCTCCGGCCACGGACGAGGCTGCATGGACATGACGACCCGATTCTGCAGCCGGAACGGGGAAGGGGGGAAGCGCCGGCCGCACGCCGATCATCACCATCAGCCGGCGCAAAGTCACATACCAAGCACAGTGAGTCATAAGTTAATTAGCCAACAGGGCCACCGAGCAGTCGCTATCGGACATCAGCGGTCGCCATTGCCCCACCGAGAGGTCGCTAGTGGCCCACCCAAAGTCCCGCTACGAGGCCACAGCCGACGTCAAGTGAGCCTGCAGGGCGGCTGGGGCTGGCGCAAACGACCCGGTCTCGCGCGGCTCGCCTTGCCTAACTCAGGTTCGCGGCCGACCGCGCTTCCCAGGACGTCCACAGCGGACGGTAGCCCATTCGATTCCAGAAAGGCGCGGATAGCGGGTTGAGCTGAGCGTGATGCAGCAGCGTGACGGCGGCGCCAATGGTGTCGACCTCCCGGTGCAGGTGCTCGACCAGTGCGGTTCCGACGCCGGCCCCGCGCCGTCCTGGCAGCACAAACATCTGCCCGAGGTAGGCCGCGGGCTGCGGCCGGACGGCTGCGGCGATCCAGCTAGCTGCCTCGGGTGGCTCGGCCTGGACCATACCGACTGTCACGCCGTCTCGCTCCGCCAGCCACACCCACGGGTCCGCCGCGGCCAGTGTCCGCGCCGCCGACTCGCGCACGGCACAGGCCGTATCGGGCCGCACGTGAACCGCGCCGAAGTGCGCGTCGTAGTGCATGATCTCCATGAGCAGGCGCGCGACGACGTCCAGGTCGCCCGGCCCGGCGGCGCGGATTCGCAACTCGTCCGGCTGGCAGCCAGCCACCGCGGTGTGCCGTCCCGCGGGCCGGGCCGCGATGACCGTCAGCGGACGAAGGCCATGCTCGAGTAACGCCCGTACACCGTCGATGTCGCGACTCGGCCACCTGATTGCGGCGGCGCTGTCCATGTCGGCGGCGTCCGGCTCGGTGGCCACATGCCGATGCCAGCGGCTGAGCAACTGGCCGAGCGCCTCGCCGACATCCGGCCCGGCTACCCACGGAGTGAGCACAAACTGGCTAGCAGCGCTCCAGGCCAGCTCGAGACTTCCTGGTCTGAGGTTCACGTGGCTGCAGCACCCGGCGGCGACTACCTGCCCGTCGGCCGACGTCACCATCAGGTCAGCGCCACAGGCGGCGGCAGGCTCGCTCGGCTCCGGTAACAGCGGGTCGATCTCCTGCCAGCGTCGCGCAACCGCCGCGCGCGCCGCCGCGGCGGCGTCTGCCGCCACAGCTCCGCCCATCGGGTGCCAGCTGACGTCGCTAGGACCGGCGGGCGCGCCGACGGCGCAGGCCAAGGACCACCAGCAGCACGGCGACCAGGGCGGCCACGGCGGGTGCGGCCCGCTTGATGACCGGCAGGCCGGCGACCCCGAGCAGGTCGATTGCGTCGTTGTCCGGCGGCTGCCACTCCGGCGTCTCGTATCCCCCGCGTTCGTCTGCCGGGGCAGCCGACGGCGGCGTGACCTCGTGCCGGGCCGGGCGCAGCGGCGTGACGTCAGCCAGTTCCTCGCGATCAGCCGCGTGCCTGCCGAGTCCGGTCTCCTGGGCCGGCGCGTCCGCGAGGGCCAGGCCGCGGTCCGCCAGCTTGGAGCGGATGTCGGTCAGCGACGCTGGGCCGACGCCGTCGATCGCCAGCAGCTGCTGCTCGGTACGCCTGGTCAGGTCGCCGAGCGTCTGGACGCCGTCGCGACGCAGGTTGCTCCACGCCCTGGTGCTGAGGTTCAGCACGTCGATCGGCAGCGCCTCGTCGGTCGCGTCGCCTGCGTGTCCGGGCTCGCTCGCCTCGGACGGCGACGGCGCGGGCGCAGGCTCGGACGCGGCGGGCGACGGCTGGGACGCCGCCAGCATGGCCGCCAGGTTGTCGGCGAAGATGCCGATCAGCTTGCCGCCGACCTCCGCCATCACGCCGCGGCCGAACTGCGCCGGCTTACCCGTCACGTTCAGCGTCGTGTGCACGACGACGTGCGTCTCGTCGCCCTTGCCCTCCAACATGGAGCGAACCTTCGCAGCGGCTGTGCCCGCTCCCCTGGCCTCCTTGCCAGATGCCTCCAGAGTGATCACATGCGCCGCCGGGTCGCGTTCGGTGAAACGCGCGGTGCCCTGGTACGTCATGGTGATGGGCCCGACCTTTACCTTGATCGACCCGTGTATCGCGTCGCCGTCGATCGACTGGAGGGTGGCGCCAGGCATGCAGGGCGCCACCCGTTCCACGTCGAGCAGCACGTCCCACGCCCGGTCTTCAGAAACCGGAACGGTAAAGGAGTGCTCGAGCTCCATCTATCAGACTCCTGCCGCTGCCTC
This sequence comes from Streptosporangiaceae bacterium, assembly GCA_030040815.1. Next base: position 3,999 of record JASHSZ010000679.1, on the reverse strand, counting down.
CAGAGCGCGCCCGGTCAGCACCCGCGCGAGATGACGCCGGTAGTCGGGCGCCCCGTGCAGGTCCGCAGGCGGCTGCGTCCCCTCGGCCGCGCCGGCAGCTGCGGCCCGCAGCGCCTCGGAACTGGCGAGCGCCCCGACCGCAGCCGCCTCGACGGCGGCCGCCCTGATCGGCACCGAGCCCATGTTGGTCAGCCCGACCCGTGCCTCGGCCACCTGGCCGTTGGAGCGCCGCACCAGGGCCGCAACGCCGACAATGGCCCACGCCTGTGCGGTCCGGTGGAACTTCTCATAACGATAGCCCCATCCGCTGCCAAGCTTCGGCACCCGCACGCCGGTGAGTATTTCGCCCGGTTGCAGCGCCGTTGTCAGGTAGTCGACGAAGAAGTCCCTGGCCGCGATCTCGCGCTCACCGGACTGGCCGCGCGCGATCAGGGTCGCATCCAGGGCCAGGGCGACCGCTGGCAGGTCACCAGCCGGGTCGGCGTGTGCGAGCGAGCCGCCCAGCGTGCCGCGGTGCCGCACCGCGGGGTCGGCGACCATCGCCGCCGCCTCGGCCAGCAGGCCGCAGTGGCGCGCCACAAGCGGATCGTGCACGAGCTGATAGTGCGTAGTCCGGGCGCCGACGACCAACTCCTCCCCGGCGTCGGTCACGCCGACGAGGTCGTCCAGGCCACCCACGTCGACGAGCAGCTCAGGGTAGGCGAGCCGCAGCCGCAGCAGCGGGAGCAAGCTCTGGCCGCCCGCGATCACCTTGGCGTCGTCACCGCCGCTCGCCAGCGCCGTCACCGCCTCGCTGATCGAGGACGGCCGGACATAGTCAAATTTGGCCGGGATCATGATGGGCCTCCGCTTCCCGTCGCGGCCTGTATCGCCCGCCAGACCCGTTCCGGCGTGCAGGGCATGGTGATGTCGCTGACGCCGAACGGCCGCAGCGCGTCGATGATGGAGTTCACCACTGCCGGGGTCGACGCGATCGTGCCGGCCTCGCCGACGCCCTTGACGCCAAGCCGGTTGTCGGCCGGTGACGCGGTCCGCGCGGTCGTGTAGGACGGCAGGTCGGCGGCCGACGGCATCAGGTAGTCGGCCAGCGTTGTGGTGACCAGGTTGCCCGCCTCGTCGTACACGCCTTCCTCGTACAGCGCCTGCGCGATGCCCTGCGCAATGCCGCCGTGCACCTGGCCCTCGACGATGAGCGGATTGACCACCACCCCGACGTCGTCCACCGCCACATACGAGCGGATCGTCACAAATCCGGTCTCGGTGTCCACTTCCGTCGCGCACAGGTGCGTGCCGTGCGGGAAGGAGAAGTTCTCCGGGTCGTAGGTGTAGTCGGAGTCCAGCGACGGCTCCACGCCCTCCGGCAGGGCGTGCGCTGCGAACGTCGCCAGCGCGATCTCCTGGATCGTCTTCGCCGCCTCCGGGTCACCGCGGACCGAGAACCGGCCGGCCGCGAACTCCAGGTCGTCCGCCGACGCCTCCAGCATGGCGGCGGCGATCACCTTCGCCTTCGCGATCACCTTGTCGCACGCCCCGACCAGAGCCAAGCCACCCACGGCCAGCGACCGCGAGCCGTACGTGTCCATGCCCTTGGGCGACACCAGAGTGTCACCGTGCAGCACCCGGATGTCCTCGAACGGGACGCCAAGCTGGTCGGCGACGATCTGGCTCCAGGCTGTCTCGTGGCCCTGGCCGTGCGCGCTCGACCCGGTGACGACCTCGACCTTGCCGGTCGGCAGCATCCGGATGGACGCGGTCTCCCAGCCGCCGGCCGCATACGACAGCGAGCCGAGCACCCGGGACGGCGCGAGGCCGCACATCTCGGTGAAGGTGGAAATCCCGATGCCCAGCCGCACCGTGTCGCCGCGGGCGATCCGCTCGGCCTGCTCCGCCCGCAGCTGGTCGTAGCCGAACAGCTCCTTGGCCCGGGCCGTTGCTGCCTCGTAGTTCCCCGAGTCGTAGGTCAGCCCGGAGATCGTGGTGTACGGGAACTCCTCGTGCTTGATCCAGTTCCGCTCCCGCAGTTCGAGCGGCTCGATGCCGAGCTCGGCGGCGAGCTCGTCCATGATCCGCTCGATCGCGTACGTGGCTTCTGGCCGGCCGGCGCCACGGTAGGCGTCGGTCGGCATCTTCGTGGTGAAGACGCCGGTGCAGCGGAAGGAGTAGGCGTCCATCTTGTAGATGGCGTTGTACATGAACGCGCCGAGCAGCGGGATTCCCGGCGTCACCAGCATGAGGTAGGCGCCCATGTCGGCGAGCAGGTCGACATCCAGGCCGCGGATGCGGCCGTCGCGGTCGGCGGCGATCCTGATCCGCTGCCACTGATCGCGGCCGTGGTGCACGGTGAGGTTGCCCTCGGTGCGGGTCTCGGTCCACTTCACCGGCTTGCCGACCCGACGGCCGACCAGAACCGCGAGCACCTCCTCGGCGGTGACCTGCAGCTTGGAGCCGAAGCCGCCGCCGACGTCGGGCGCGATGACGCGGACGTTCTGCTCAGGGATCGCGAAGAACGCCGACACCGCGAACCGCAGCACGTGCGGGATCTGGGTGGCCGACCACAGCGTCACCTCGTCGCCGATCCACTGCGCGACGACCGAGCGCGGCTCAATGGCGCACGGGATCAGCCGCTGTTGGCGGTAGGTGCGCTCGACCACCACTGGCGCGCCGGCGAAGGCCGCGGCGATGTCGCCGTTGCCGAAGGTCCACTCGTAGCTCTTGTTGCCCGCCTCGTGGACCTTCGGCGAACCGGGCTCGAGCGCGGCGCGCATATCGAGCACCGGCGGCAGCGGGTCATAGTCCACGTCGATCGCGGCGACCGCGTCCGCCGCGGCGTAGCGATCCCGCGCTACCACGACGGCAACCGCCTCGCCGGCGTACCGCACCTCGTCCACCGCCATCGGCGGGTGCGCCGGGATGACGATGTCTTCGGTGACCGGCCACGCGCAGGGCAGGCTGCCCTGCTCGGCCGCGAAGTCGGCACCGCAGAACGCCGCAATCACTCCCGGCATGCCGCGCGCGGCGCTGAGGTCAACCTTCCGGATCGTGGCATGCGCGTACGGGCTGCGCGCGAACGCCATGTGCAGCATTCCGGGGAGCTTGATGTTGTCGGTCCAGTTGGTCTGCCCGGTGATCAGCCTGGCGTCTTCCTTGCGCAGCCTGGCCCGCCCCAGCTCGGCCGCCGGAGCCTGCTGCGTCGCCGTCATGCGCCCACTCCTGCCTGCGCGGCGCGCCGGACAGCGCGCACGATGTTCTCGTAGCCCGTGCAGCGGCAGAGGTTCCCTTCAAGACCTTGCCTGATCTCCGCGTCGGTGGGATTCGGGTTGTCCCGGAGGAGGTCGGTGGCTGCCATGATCATTCCGGGCGTGCAATAGCCACACTGCAGCGCGTGCTCGGTGTGGAAGGCACGCTGCACCGGGTGCAGCTCGCCATCGGCCAGACCCTCGATCGTGGTGATGTCTGCGCCGTCGGCCTGCACGGCGAGCACCGCGCAGCTCTTGACTGACGTGCCGTCCAGCAGCACGGTGCAGGCACCGCAGTTTGAGGTGTCGCAGCCGATCGGCGTGCCGGTCTTCCCGACTACCTCTCTGAGGTAGTGCACCAGCAGCAGGCGGGGTTCGACGTCATCGGCGTAGCTGACGCCGTCGACCGTGACGGTGATGTGCGTCATTCAGTGACACCTCCGTGAACATTCCAGATGCGACCTTGCGCCTGGCCAGCCGGTTACAACCAGATCCGGTGTGACCCGATACGCATGTGGCCAAACCTAGGCCGGGCGGAAGCGGCGCACCAGAGCTTGCCGGGAACGCGTCGCCGCACTGCAGGTCAGCCGACGTACAGTACCTGGAAGACTTCGGCCAGCCTGCCCTCGGGCAGGCCGCCCGCGACCGCAGCCTGGCCAAGCCAGCCCCGAAGCCTGACCTCGAGGCCGTCCGGGTCGCCGATCTGGCTGACGTGACAGCGCAGCGCGGCCGCCTTCCTGGGGAAGGTGTCGGTAATGTCCAC
>JASHSZ010000678.1 GCA_030040815.1 Streptosporangiaceae bacterium | reverse complement strand
GGCCGGCAGCTCATTGAACCAGGTCAGCTGGTCAGTGCCCATCCCGACAGAGTCGCCTGTCAGGGGGCCTTCCGGCAAGCCTTGCGGCAGATCTCCCGGCCGACTTGCGGGCTGGCGCCATCAGGTCCCGGCCGGGTGCCAGACCGTCTTGATTTCCAGGAACGACATCAGCCGCTGCGTGTCCGGCTGCGCCGCCCAGTCCTCGTTCCCGTAACTGACCCGCTTGATGTTGCCAGCGGCCAGCCGCTGCAGGGCCGGGCGGGCCGGCGCGTCGACTCCGGTCAGGTCGATGGCGTTCACGTCCATGTGCCCGGCCAGCACTGGCGCCAGCTCGGCGGTGCGTCCCGTCAGCACGTTGACGACCCCGCCCGGCAGGTCCGAGGTAGCGAGCACCTCAGCGAGCGAGATCGCCGGCAATGGCCGGCCCTCGCTGGCCACCACGACCGCAGTGTTGCCCGTGACGATCGCTGGCGCGACGACGCTGACGAGCCCGAGCAGGCCGGACTCGGCGGGTGCGACGATCGCGACCACGCCGGTCGGCTCTGGCACGCTGAAGTTGAAGTAGGGCCCGGCTACGGGGTTGGCGGCGCCGGCCACCTGGGCCACCTTGTCGCTCCAGCCCGCGTACCACACCCAGCGGTCGATGGCGGCGCTCACCTCGGCCTCGGCGTCCGTCGCGCGGCCGCCGTCCGCGGCCGCCACCTCGGCGGCGAACTGGGCCGCCCGCCCTTCGAGCATCTCGGCCACGCGGTACAGGATCTGGCCGCGGTTGTAGGCGGTCGCCCCCGACCAGCCAGCGAATGCCTTGCGTGCCGCGACGACGGCATCGCGCGCGTCCTTGCGCGACGCCCGCGCCGCATAGGCCAGCAGTGCCCCGTCCGCGGCCTGCACCGGGTAGGACCGGCCCGATTCTGACCGCGGGAAGGCGCCGCCGATAAATAGTTTGTAAGTCTTGCGCACGCCGAGCCTGGGCAGCTGCGGCTGCCCGCGCTTGCCGTCAGACATCCAGGTACGCCCCCAGGCCGTGCCGGCCGCCCTCGCGCCCGTATCCCGATTCCTGGTAGCCGCCGAACGGGCTGGCCGGGTCGAACCGGTTGTAGGTATTAGCCCAGACCACCCCCGCGCGCAGCCTCTGCGCCAGCCACAGAATCCGGCTGCCCTTGTCGGTCCAGATCCCCGCCGACAGTCCGTACGGCGTGTTGTTGGCCTTCGCCACTGCCTCGTCCGGGGTACGGAACGTCAGCACGGACAGCACGGGGCCGAAGATTTCCTCCCTGGCGATCCGGTGCGACTGGCTCACGCCGGTGAAGATCGTCGGCGGGAACCAGTAGCCCCGGTCCGGCAGCCGACACCGGGGCGACCAGCGGTGCGCCCCGTCTGCCTCACCGGCCTTGGCGAGGTCACTGATCTTGGCGAGCTGCTGGGGCGAGTTGATCGCCCCGATGTCGGTGTTCTTGTCCAGCGGGTCACCGAGCCGGAGCGTGGCCAGCCGCCGCCGCAGCCGCTCGACAACGGCGTCGGCGACCGACTCTTGCACCAGCAACCGCGATCCCGCGCAGCACACGTGACCCTGGTTGAAGAAGATGCCGTTGACGATGCCCTCGACGGCTTGCTCGACCGGCGCGTCATCGAACACGATGTTGGCTGCCTTGCCGCCGAGCTCGAGCGTCAGCTTCTTGCCCGTGCCGGCGACTGCACGAGCGATTTCCTTGCCGACCTCGGTGGATCCGGTGAAGGCGACCTTGCTGACCCCAGGGTGGGAGACAAGCGCGGCGCCGGTGTCACCGGCTCCGGTCAGCACGTTCACAACGCCGGGCGGTAGCCCTGCCTGCTGGCAGACCTGGGCTAGCAGCAGCGCCGTCAGTGGCGTTGTCTCCGCGGGCTTGAGCACGCAGGTGTTGCCGGCGGCGAGCGCGGGCGCCAGCTTCCACGCGGCCATCAGCAGCGGGAAATTCCACGGGATCACCTGCCCCGCGACGCCGAGCGGCCGGGGCCTTGGACCGAATCCGGCGTACGCCAGCTTGTCCGCCCAGCCGGCGTAGTAGAAGAAGTGCGCGGCGGCCAGCGGAACGTCGACGTCCCGGGACTCCTTGATCGGCTTGCCGTTATCCAGGCTCTCGAGCACCGCGAACTCACGGGAACGCTCTTGCAGCTGGCGCGCGACCCGGTACAGGTACTTGGCGCGCTCGCTGCCCGGCATCGGGCCCCACACCTGCTCATAGGCCGAGCGCGCGACCGCGACGGCCTCGTCCACGTCGGCCGGGCCGGCCGCCGCCACCTGGGCGAGCGGCTCCTCGGTCGCCGGGTTGATCGTGACGAACGTGCGGCCGTCGGTGGCCGGCCGGAACGCGCCGGCCACGAACAGCCCGTACTCCGGCTCGATCGACACGATGTCGCGTGACTCCGGTGCTGGCGCGTACTCCCAGACTGCTCCGGCCGACTCGAGAGCGGTCCCTGCAGGCCTCTCCTCGGCAGCAGCTGCCTGGTCCACCGCCACCTGGCCGTGTCCTGAGCCAGTCGGTGACTTGGCCTTGCTGGCACCCATAACCGATCTTCCCGTCGTTCGCCTAGTCGACCGTGTTCTGAGGCAGGGGAAGGTCGCGCATCGTGTCTCCATTCTGACCTGCACATCCTAGACCGCCGTGGACTCCGCTGGACTGGACGGAATGCTCTTGCAAATGGACAATGCAGATATGCAGCCCAGCCTGGAACAGAACTTCGCGAGTCAGATACGCCCTGCCAGGGAGGCAGCGAGCATGACGCAAGCAGACCTGGCTAAGCGGCTGCGCAACTACGGCGTGGACATCGACCCCAGCGGCATCGCTCGCATGGAACAAGGACGACGCAGTGTTCGCCTGAACGAGGCATTTGGCCTGTCTCAGATCCTGGGAATACCTCTGGCCGACATGATCCAGCCGCCAGTTCTCCGCGGGATGAGCCTTGCAGCGGCGCGTAAGGAATTGGCCAAGCTCATGGCACAGGCTGAGGAGCTTGACCGTGATGCAGACGAAGCCCGGATGAAGGCCGAGGATGCCGAGCGGGAAGCTGACAGTCTCGACTACCACCGCCGTGAAGTCCGCCGCCTGGTGAACCTACTCGAGGACTACATCGAACGGGGCGGCACCGAATAAGCACCAGAGTGAGCGGTCACGCCGACCGCTGGCATCTCAAGCGGGCCCGATATCCAGCCGAGCAGGCCTGCCGCGGGGGGCTGCGGCCAGAAGTGGCGTACGGACGGGTACCCGACCCGGCCAAGCACGGGCGCGGTCGCCGCTGGCAAGTCGAGTACGCCGACCCGAACGGCAAGCTCCACTCCCTGGCTTCACCACCGAGGATGAGGCACGGGCGTTCCTCGTCAAGGTCCGGGCCGACATGATTCGCGGCACCTACCGGGACCCGAACGTGCGTGCCGACCTGCCAGACCGTTACCGGGCGCTCGTTGACGCCCAGAGCAGTCTGTTGACGGCCCAGGTGCGCCATGACCAGGGCAAACGCTAGTCGACCGTGAAGTAGTCGGAGCCAGCGTATTGGCCGGTCAGCTGTTTGCTGCGCTGCATGAGCAGATCGTTGAGCAGCGTCGAGGCGCCGATCCGGAACAGCTGAGGCGTCAGCCAGGCAGGGCCAGCTACCTCGTTCACCAGCACGAGGTAGCGGATCGCGTCCTTGGCCGTCCGGATGCCGCCGGCCACCTTCACCCCGACCCGCCGGCCCGTGGTCTGCTCGAAGTCCCGCACGGCGGCGAGCATGACCAGCGCCGTCGGCGGCGTAGCAGCCGGCGTTACCTTCCCGGTCGAGGTCTTGATGAAGTCCGCGCCGGCCAGCATCGCCAGCCACGACGCGCGCGCGACATTGTCCAGCGTCGCCAGTTCGCCCGTTTCCAGGATCACCTTGAGGTGCGCCGGACGGCAGGCCTCGCGGACCGCGCGGATCTCGGCATAGACCTGGCCGTAGCGCCCGGCGAGGAAGGCGCCGCGGTCGATCACCATGTCCACCTCATCGGCGCCCGCGCTGACGGCATCCCGGACGTCGGCGAGCTTCACCGCCAGCGACGCCCGGCCGGAAGGAAACGCGGTCGCGACGGACGCCACCGCGACGCCGCTGCCCGCCACGGCGTCCTTGGCGACGCCGACCAGGTCCGGGTACACGCAGACGGCAGCAACTGGCGGGACGGTCAGGTCCGAGGGGTCGGGCTGGCGCGCCTTCGCGCACATGGCCCGGACCTTGCCCGGCGTGTCGGCGCCCTCCAGCGTTGTCAGGTCCACCATGGCGACGGCCATATCCAGGGCTTGCAGCTTGGCGCCCTTCTTGATCGACCGGGTTGCGAGGCCCGCGGCCCGGTCCGCAGCGCCTACCTCGTCAACGCCAGGCAGGCCGTGGAGCACCTGGCGCAGCGCCGCGTCGGAGGGAGCAACGTCTGA
>JASHSZ010000677.1 GCA_030040815.1 Streptosporangiaceae bacterium | reverse complement strand
AATTGATCGGAATGGCCTGGTGCGAAGCTCGAACATTTAATTACTTCGGGTGTCATATGTCCTCTTGTAGAGAATGTGACATATCGGCAAGCAGGCCGCTGCTACACCAGATCTGGACGCGGCAGCCGCAAGCTAGTCGCAGTCAGGGTGCAGCGGGAGAATGGCCACTGGGTAGAGCTAGCCATGCCGGTGGCGAGGGAGAACGCGCCCGATGCTGACCTCACGAGCAAGGCGCGGGAGATCCAAGACCGCTGGCGAGCCGTGACAGGTCAGCTGTCAGCCGGCTGGCGGATGCGCTCAGGTGCACGGAGAGGACAAGGGAGCGGCCATGAAGGCGGTGCGGTTCGCGGCCTACGGCGACGCGGACGTGCTCGACATCGTCGAGGTGCCGACGCCTCAGCCTGGCGCGGGCCAGGCCCTGGTCGCGGTCAAGGCGGCAGGCATCAACCCAGGAGAGGCCAAGGTCAGGGCGGGGCTCCTGCATGCTCGCTTCCCGGCCACCTTCCCGTCCGGGGAGGGCAGTGACTTCGCCGGGGTTGTGACGGCGGCGGGGCCGGGCATGACCGCGTTCACGACCGGTGCCGAGGTGATCGGCTTCACCGACAACCGGGCGAGCCACGCGGAGTACGTGCTGGCGGAGGCCGGGCACCTGACGAGCAAGCCGACTCGCGTGCCCTGGGAGGTGGCTGGGGCGTTGTACGTCGCCGGCTGCACCGCGTACGCCGCGGTGCGGTCGGTCTCGCTCGCGCCCGGCGACACCGTCGTGGTCGCCGGCGCCACCGGCGGAGTCGGCTCGATCGCCGTCCAGCTGGCCCGGCTCGCCCAGGCCGAGGTCGTCGGGGTCGCCGGGCCGACCCACCACGACTGGCTGCGATCGAAGGGCGTTAGCCCGGTGGCGTACGGAGATGGTGTGGCGCAGCGCATCCGCGCCGCCGCGCCGAAGGCCGACGCGTTCATCGACACCGTAGGCGGCGACTACGTTCAGCTCGCGCTCGACCTCGGCGTCAGACCGGATCGCATCGACACGATCGTGAACTTCGCCGCCGTCCAGGAGTACGGTGTGCGCGCCGAGGGCAACGCGGCCGGGGCGAGCGCGGACGTGCTCGCCGAGCTCGCCAGCCTGATCGCGGCCGGGCAACTGGAGGTGCCGATCGCGGCGTCGTTCCCCCTTGATGCGGTGCGTGAGGCCTACCTGCTGCTGGCGCGCGGGCATGTCCTTGGCAAGATCGTGCTCGTGCCCTAGGCGTGCGGGTCCGGCAAGCCCGCGCGCTCGCGAGCCTCGCGCCACAGCTCGCGGTACTGCCGGGCCGCCGCCGTGCGCGGTGCGAAGGCCGTTACCGGCGCGCGGCGCACCGACATCTGCTCGATGAGCGACAGGGCGGCGATCGCGGAGGTGGCGATGTCGGGTCGCTGCGCGGGCAGGTCGTGGAGGATCTGCATGTGCAGCCGCTTGCGCCGATCGAGCATCGAGAAGAACGCCAGGATGTCGGGCCGATGACCGTTGAACCCGGCGACGAACTCGGTGAGCTGGTCTAGCGTGCGGACCGACAGCGTGGTCGGGATTAGCGGCACGAGCAGCAGGTCGGCCGCGTGCAGCACGCTCTCCGACAGCAGCGAGATGCTCGGCGGGCAGTCCAGCACGATGACGTCGTACTCACCGCGCAGCGGCGCGAGCAGGCTGGCGAACCGCTTCGCTGGCTGCTTGGCGGAATCCAGCATGAGGTCGAGGTTGCGATAGGTGAAGTCGGCGGGCAGTAGGTCAAGCCCGGTGAAGTCGGTGCCTTTGATGGCGTCGTCCATCGACCGCTGACCACGGATCAGCGCCTTGCCGCCACCCTTGACACGCGGCTTGATCCGGAACAGGAAGCTGGCCGCGCCCTGCGGGTCCAGGTCCCAGAGCAGCAGCCGGTACCCATCCTGCGCGGCCAGGTAGCCGAGGTTGACAGCCGTGGCGGTCTTGCCCACTCCGCCCTTGATGTTGTACGTGGCGAGGATCTTCATGCCCGGCTCTTCTTCGCTGGCCTCGCAGTCCTGGCCAGCTCGGCGAGCCTGCTACGGCTGGCCGGGCCGGAGAAATCTGCGAACCGCCCGGCGAACTGCATCCGGGCGCGCGACTGCCGGACGGCCAGGCCAGCGACGATCTCGCCCATGGCGAGCAGCGTCCGCGCCGGCCCGCAGCCGCCTTGCAGCATCTGGTCGGCCATCCCGCGGATCTCGGCACGCTGCACCTCAGCGTCCTGGAATTCACCCAGGCAGTCCTGCAGCGCCTTCAGTTCCCGTACCGCCTGCGACAGCTGCGCGCGGTCGTGCAGGGAGCCGAACATCTCCACAAGGTAACGCAACTCCTTGCATCGCTTCCGTAGGTCGTGCAGGCTCTCGGCCGGTGAGGTTGGCGTGATCCGGCGCCCGGTTCGCAGCGCGCTGTGGTGGGCGGCCGCGATCTTTACGTCGGCGAGGCCGCCGACCGTCTGCCGGCCGACCGCGCGGACGTCGGCGAGCGCGGCACGCCAGTCGCCTCGCAGGCGGCTGAATCGCGCCGAGCGCAGTCCGGTCACCAGGCGGCGATGCGCGGCACCGCGCGAGGCGGTCAGGAAATCGTGGAAGGGGACGAGGTCAGCTTCAGACCCGCCGACCAGGCTCGCAGCCATGTCCTGGTAGCCCAGCAGGAAGACGTCGAGGTCCCTCGTCGGCGTCGTCAGGTCGCCGAGCCAGCGAAACTCGGGCTTGAACTCGCTCGCCAGGCCACTGGGCAGGGCATCGCCGCAGAGCTTGAGCGCCGACCGCGTCCAGCGGACGGCGACCCGCAGATCGTGCAGGAACTCGGTGTCGATGTCCCGGATCGTGCCGGGCACATTGGCCTCCATTGAGTCCAGCAGCGCCGTGAGGATGGCCGACATCGCCCGCGCTGCCGGCATCTCAGGATCGAGCTGCACCCCGGTAGACTTACCGGCCGACTCGCCCGGTCGGCCGCCGGCCGCTGCCAGCGCGGCCTCCAGCGCCGAACCGCCGGCCGCGCTCACGCCCGGCAGGTTGCCGATGGCGCGGCCGACCTTGCCAGCCTGGCTTGTGTAGCCGCGCACTGGCACCAGCGTCAGCCGAGCGGGCACCGACGCGCGGGCCGGGAACGTGACCGCCATCCGGTCGACCCCGAGCCTCGCGATTGTCTTCGCGTCCTCGTTGAGGGCCCGCAGCTCGCCAACGTTGCTGACCGCGCGCGCGACCGGCAGCAGGGCACGGATCCCCGCGGCCGGCGCGACGGCGTCCCGCAGCGTCCCGGCTGGTAGCTGTGTGACGAGGGCCGGCCACCGCGGCCTGGGCGTGGCGGCCAGCCGCTCGGTCGCCACCAGCTCGCCGTCGCGGCTCGTCAGCACCAGCTCGGCCTCGCCGTTGCGGGTGATCTGCTGCAGAGTGAGCCCGGCCCGGTACAGCCGCCAGTCGAAGGTGTCCAGCCAGGTGCGCCTGATGGTGCGGGCAGCGCCGCCATTCGCCCAGCCCAGCTGGTCGTCGCTGGTCGCGGCCAGGCTGCGGAGCACGTGCGACCCGGCTCCCGCGGCGCTGTCCAGCACGTACAGGCGCGAGCCAGCTGCCACTTCATGACCTCATAACAAAAATCGCGCTGATCACGGTCATGATCAGCGTCGAATAGACATGAAAAATTAACCTAGTGTTCACCTAGCTTACCAAGCTCGCGCTGCGGCGGCCAGTCACATGCGCGGCCCGCTGTACGGCGGACCGCTCAAGTAGCGTAGGCGGCGGGGTAGTCAACGTGACGGCGGAGGGACTGCTGCAGGTGAGCCTGGGCACTGACTGGTCAACGGCCGCCGAGCTGGCGACCGCCGGTGGCACGCTGGTGCTGGCCATCGCGACGTTCGCGTCCATTCGGTCAGCAAACCGGTCAGCGAGGGTGGCCCAGGAGGCGCTGCTCGTGCAGATGCGGCCGATGCTCATCCCATCCCGGCTGTCCGACCCGGTGCAGAAGATCTTCTTCCAGGAGGGCAGATCCTTCCGGCTCGACGGCGGCCGCGGCTGCGTGCAGTTCGACGACGGCGCCGGAGTCGTGTACCTGGCGATGTCGCTGCGCAACGCCGGGCAGGGCATTTCATTCATTCACGGCTGGCGGTTCATGCCTGGCCGGGAAGAGACGCACGTGCGCCCAGACCCCAGTGAGTTCCGCACCCAGGGACTGGACCTCGCCATCGCCCCGGACGACGTCGGGTACTGGGAAGCCGCGTTCCGCGACGATCGTGACCCGCAGTTCGACGCGGCCGTCGAGGCCGCTAAGTCCGGTGAACTGGTGACGGTTGACCTGCTGTATGGCGACCAGGACGGCCAGCAGCGGGTGATCACCCGGATGGCGCTGCGGCGCTACTCACCGGAGGATCCCGACAGGCCGGAGGTCTGGCTTCCCACCGTGATCCGGCACTGGAACCTGGACCGGCCTGACCCGCGCGACCGCGAGCACTAGCCGCCCGGCGCGGGCCGTCTGGCGCTCAGGTGCGGCGGCGGCGAAGATGACAGCAGGGCGATTCGCACTGTGGAGGGCGTCGTGCTGCAGCTATTCGGGTTTGACCAGATCGGCGTCGTCATCGGCGATCTCTACTTCCTCGACCCGGTGCAGAAGACGGGTCAGGAGGGCGCGGAGCACGGCGTGCGCCTTGAAGTGCGGATGCTCGAGTCGGGGGAGCTGAAGGGGTCGATCTACTCGGCGCGGCCGATCAGCATCGGCGCACCGGTGTGGCGGGTGGACCTGCTCGAGACCGTCGACGGACCGCCAGGCAGCCTGAACAGGGCGCATCACCACCCAAGGATGCGTGACTGGGAGCCGCACGGTCGGGAGTTCGATGCGGAGCTGTCCGCCGACCCGGTTGGCTGGCTGGGCAAGCAGCTCTCGGACCTCGAGGGGCTGCTCGACCGCGCGGGCATCGACGTTGACGCGGCGCTCGCAGCCGACGCAGACAGTCTGCGAGAGGCGGTGCCCGACGTGCAGCGCGCCGTGACGACCATGCTGGACCAGGTCCACGCCGGCACGCTCGGCACGGCTCCACCGGACGCGGAGCTGACCGGCGCCCGGATCAGCTGGCTCTAAGGGCTTTGCGTCGGGGCGGTTGCCTCGTCAGACTGAGTGTCGTGGGTGACTTTGACTTCGACGTCCTGATTATCGGCTCTGGTCTCGGTGGCCAGAAGGCAGCCATCGCGGCGGCCAAGCTGGATAAGAGCGTCGCCATCGTCGATCGCCGGGACATGCTCGGGGGCGTATGCCTGAACACCGGCACGATCCCGTCGAAGACGCTGCGCGAGGCGGTGCTCTACCTCACCGGCCTGGACCAGCGGGAGCTGTACGGGCAGAGCTACCGCGTCAAGGACGACATCACCATCGGTGACCTCATCACCCGCACTCGCCACGTCGTCAGCCGGGAGACGGACGTCGTTCGCAGCCAGCTCAGCCGCAACCGGGTCACGATCCTGACCGGCACCGCGCGGTTCGTCAGCCCGACGACCGTCGAAATTGCCGACTCCGTGGGCCGGGACCGCGTGGTCAGCGCCGAGAAGATCATCATCGCCACGGGTACCCGGCCCGCGCGGCCGGACAGCGTGGAGTTCGACGAGCGGACCATCATCGACTCCGACGGGATCCTCCTGCTGGAGCGCGTGCCGCGGTCGATGATCGTGGCCGGGGCCGGCGTCATCGGGATCGAGTACGCCTCGATGTTTGCCGCGCTCGGCACCAAGGTGACGGTCGTCGAGCAGCGCGAGCGCATGCTGGAGTTCTGCGACATCGAGGTCGTCGAGGCGCTGAAGTACCACCTCCGCGACCTAGCCGTGACGTTCCGGTTCGGCGAGACCGTGGCGGCGGTCGAGCGGCATCCCGACGGGGCCATGGCGCTGCTGGCGAGCGGCAAGCGGATCCCGGCGGAGACCGTGATGTACTCAGCGGGACGCCAGGGCATGACCGCCGGTCTGGGCCTGGAGGCCGCCGGGCTGGCGGCCGATGACCGCGGCCGGATCAAGGTCGGCGAGTTCTTCCAGACGGCGGTGCCGTCCATCTACGCGGTCGGCGACGTCATCGGCTTCCCGGCGCTGGCCGCTACGTCGATGGAGCAGGGCCGGGTCGCAGCTCATCACGCGTGCGGTGAGCCGCTGCACGAGGTCAGCTCGTTGCAGCCGATCGGGATCTACAGCCTCCCTGAGATCAGCTTCATCGGCGAGACCGAGGATCAGCTCACCCGTGACTGCGTGCCGTTCGAGGTCGGCGTCTCCCGCTACCGCGAGCTCGCCCGCGGGCAGATCGTCGGTGACTCTTACGGCGTGCTCAAACTGCTGGTGTCGCCGGCCGACCGCACCCTGCTAGGCGTGCACGTTTTTGGCACCGGCGCTACCGAGCTCGTGCACATCGGGCAGGCCGTCATGGGCTGCGGCGGCACCATCGACTACCTCGTCAACGCCGTGTTCAACTACCCGACGCTGGCCGAGTCCTACAAGGTTGCCGCGCTCGACGCCACCAACAAGATGCGCCAGGTCGAGCGCTTCTACGGCTAGGGGTGGCTGGCACCATCCTCGTGGGCCTTACCGAGTTGCTGGCCGATGGCCCGGCCCCATCCTGGCTGGTCTGGGTTGGGACGTGCCTCGGCCGTCACTTCCCGCGGCGCAGCCTCCGGCTGAGCCGCAACCTCCGGCTGCGGGGTGACCGTCCTGGTCTGCTCCTCTAGGAGCCCGGACGCCGCCTTCTCGCGCTTCTGCCTGGCTCTGTTGCGAAAGAGACCCATGGCCTGATCGTAGACCGCGGACAGGATGTCGTGGGTCAAGCCGCCGGTGTCGCGCCGGGCGGGAAGACGAGCGGCAGGGTG
>JASHSZ010000676.1 GCA_030040815.1 Streptosporangiaceae bacterium | reverse complement strand
ACGCCGGCCGATGCGCCGGAGGTCGTGCCGGCACCGTCGGCTGGCCAAACCTGTGAGGTCGAAGGCGTCCCTCGGTCGGTAGGCCGGTGGTGAGCGCCGTCGGCGTAGGCTCCAGCCATGACGAGCCGTCCGTACGGCATGACACTGCAGGTGCAGGTCGGTGACCTCGCCCGCGCCAGGGAGTTCTACATGGCGCTGCTCGGCTCGAGCCCGGAGTTCGAGCCGCACCAGGGCTCGGCTCGAGCCCGGAGTTCGAGCCGCACCAGGACTTCCGCGAGTTGCGGGTGATCCCAGCAGGCGAGATGTGGCTGCATGCAGTCGGGGTCACAGCTCTTGTCCGGCCGCTGGCCAACCGCCTGCGGTTCGGCGTCGCGACATCCACACCGAACGCGGTCGGCTTCTGGCGCTGGGGATCGATGTATCCCGGGTCACCGCCCTGCCCGGGTTCGTCGCCTTCGTCGACTTCGCTGACCCGCGGGGCAATGCGCTGGGGCTCTATCAGGACCTTGCCCCGAGCGGGCAGCAGCCCGTCGTGGGCGGCAGCGTCCACGACGAGGACCAGTTTGTTACCGAGTAACCGCTTCGGTGCCGGCGAAACCGGGCTAGCGGGCCTCAGGACCGGAACGCGGCGTAGATGATCGCGGCCAGCCGGTCGATCATCTCGTCCCTAGGGAGCCGGACCTCAGTGCCCATCAGGTAGTTGATCCGCTCGAGCATCATCAGGCAGGCGACGGCCGTGAGCTCGGCGTGCTCGGTGCGCAGCCCGTCGCCGGCCGGGCCGCCATCGGCGGCGGTCATGCCCTGGGTCATGACCTCAGACAGCCGGAACAGCACCTGCAGCCCGTCACTGAACACGCTCTCGCCGACAATCTCGGCCTGGCTGAGAATCCGGATCACGGTGGCGTGGGCGCCGTAGGTGTCGCAGAACCGCTCCACCCAGCGCCGCAGCGCCGCGCGCCCGGCCTCGTTGCTCGTGACGACGGGGAACTCGTCGGTGATCTCGGCCATGTCGACCAGGGCGTCGCGCAGCAGCGTGCGGAAGAGGTCGTCCTTGTTGGCGAAATACAGATAGAAGGTGCCGTGCGAAGTCTTGGCGCGACGGACGATGTCCTCGACCCTTGCGCCCTGGAAGCCTGCCTCCCCGAACTCGGCCAGGCCTGCCTCAAGCAGCCTGCGCACGGTCTCGCGGCCGTGCACGCCCAGTTCGCGCTGCAGGGCCGGCACGCCGCCGTCGACCGACGGTCGCAGCGGTCGCGCTCCGCCGGCAGCGCGATTACTCAGCTGTCCGCCCCTTTTGTGCCCGCCAGCATCAGCCGGCGCGTTACCTTGCTGGCCGACCCGGCTTGCTCTCGTCCCGCGGGGAACTGGCTGCACGCCGGACTCTTCCTACCGCTCCGCGTCACGCGGCGCCGCGCCGCGCAACGTCGTGCTGGCTACCCCGTGTGTCTTGCACATGTCCGGAGAGTAGCCCGTAATCGGCCAAGCGACCACGGCGGGGTCGATGGTGATCGACAGGGTACCGCGCGCCGCTTTTTTCTTTCCGCCGACCAGTTAACCAGATGAAGGCCCGCTGAGCCGCATTTTGCCGGGGAAGCTCCTGGGCGCGGGATCGAGCCCCAGGTAGATGGGCTTTTCGGCGGCGCCGGCGGGATCGGAAGCTGACAGCGGTATCAGGTGACGTAAGCGTCATTATTTGCATCGAATTAGTGGGCCGTGGGGAAATAGGGTCCATGATTCGCGACAGGACGGGGGGTGGAACCGTGCTCTGGCAGAAGCCTGCCGGGCCGCAGCTCCCGGTTACCCCGGCCGACGCGATGGCAGCCAAGGCCGGTGCCGAGAACTTCCCAGTCGCCCTGCGGATGCTTCCGCGCCGGTACCGCGACCACCTGATGGCTGTGTACACCTTCGCCAGGACGGTGGATGACATCGGCGACAAAACGCCGCCCGACCAGCGGCTGGGTCTGCTGGCCAGCCTGGCCGAAGACCTGGAGCGGCTCTACGCGGGCCCGCCCGGCTGTCCGCCCGCCCATCCGGCTGTGCGTGGCCTCGCCGGCACGGTAGCGGACTGCGCGATCCCGATGCAGCCCTTTCGTGACCTCATCGCGGCCAACGAGCAGGACCAGGTGATACTCCGGTACCAGACCTTCGACGACCTGCTCGGCTACTGCCAGCTGTCGGCGAACCCGGTCGGGCAGATCGTGCTGTACGTGTTCGGCTGCTACACGCCGGAGCGAGCCGAGAAGTCCGATGCGGTCTGCAGCGCGCTGCAGGTGATCGAGCACCTGCAGGACGTCGCGGAGGACTACCGGGCCGGCCGCATCTACCTTCCCCTCGACGACCTTCGCGGGCACGGCTGCCAGGAGCGGGACCTGGCCGAGCCGACCGCGTCGCCGCAGCTTCGCGGGCTAATCGCGGCCGAGGCCGCCCGAGCAGCCGGGCTGCTTGCGGCCGGGGCGCCGCTGGTGGGTCAGCTAGGCGGAGCGGCGCGGCTCGCCGTGGCTGGCTACCTGGCCGGCGGCCGGGCGGCGCTGGCCGCGCTCGCGCAGGCCCGCTATGACGTGCTGACGGTCACCCCGAGGCCGTCGAAGGGCCGCACGGCTGTGGCGTTCGCGAGCGCGGTGGTGCGAGGCCGGTGAGCCAGTGACGCTCAGTGCACCGCACACTACGGACGTCAGTGCTGCGTACCGACGCTGCGAGACCATCACCAGGCAGCAGGCCAAGAACTTCGCCTATGGCATCGCCCTGCTTCCGGGCGACAAGAGGCGTGCGCTATCGGCGGTCTACGCCCTTGCCCGCCGCATCGATGACATCGGCGATGGCACGCTGCCCGCTGTACAGAAGCTCGCGGAGCTGGGCGCGACCAGAACGGCGGTTACCGCGCTTGCGGCCGGGACCGCCGCCGATGTCGCGGCGACCGGTGACCCCGTGCTGATCGCGCTGCACGACGCTGCCAGCCGGTTCGCCATCCCGCTGGCCGCCTTCGGCGAGCTGATCGAGGGCTGCGAGGCGGACGTGCGCGGCGATCATTACGACACGATCGACCAGCTTGAGCACTACTGCCGGTGCGTGGCGGGGTCGGTCGGCCGGTTGTCCCTCGGCGTCTTCGGCAGCCGTGACCCGCACGCCGCCGAGTCGCTGGCCGACTCCCTCGGTATCGCGCTGCAGCTCACGAACATCCTGCGCGATGTGCGCGAGGATCTTGGCAATGGCCGGGTCTACCTGCCTGCCGACGACCTGGCGCGGTTCGGCTGCGTCCTGATCCCGCCAGAGCAGGACAGCGACGGCACCGCGTCCGGCGAGGGCAAGATCGACGGGCCGATGGCTGATCTGATCCGGTTCGAGGCCGACCGCGCCAGGCGCTGGTATGCGGTCGGCCTGCAGCTCGTGCCGCTCCTCGACCGTCGCAGCGCGGCATGCACCGGCGCCATGGCGGGGATCTACCGGCGGCTGCTCGAGCACATCGCGAGCCGTCCGCAAGACGCGCTGGCCGCGCGAATGTCGCTGCCCGGCCGGGAGAAGGCGATGATCGCGGCTAGCGCGCTGACCGGCATCGGCAGGCTGCGGCTGGGCGGGCGCCCGACGGGGGTCCGCGCATGACCGGGCGGCGGGTGGTCGTGATCGGCGGTGGTCTGGCTGGCATCACCGCCGCGATCCAGCTGCGCGACGCCGGACTGGACGTGACGCTGCTCGAGTCGCGTCCGCGGCTGGGCGGCGCGGCGACGTCCTACCCACGCGCCGGGTTGATGATCGACAACGGCCAGCACGTTTTCCTCCGCTGCTGCACCAGCTATCAGGAGCTGCTGGCCAGGCTGGGCATGACGGGCGGGGTAGCCATCCAGGACCGCTTCGACGTGACGGTGCTTGGCCCTGACGGCCCGGCGAGGCTCCGCCGTAGCACGCTGCGCAGCCCGCTGCACCTGGCGAGGGCGCTGCTCGGGTACCGGCTGCTGCCGCTGGCCGAGCGACTCAGGGTCGGCCGTGCGGCGCTGGCATTCTGGCACGCGGACCCGGCCAGCCCGGTGCTCGACCGCGAGCCCCTCGGCGAGTGGCTTGCGGCCCGCGGTCAATCGGAGCGCGCCCGGCGGCGGCTCTGGGACCTGTTCGTCATCTCGGCGCTGAACATCAACGGCGACGAGGCCAGCACCGCGCTCGCAGCCAAAGTCATCAAGACGGCCCTGCTCGGCCGCACCGACGCCGCCGATATCGGCATGGCGACGGTGCCGCTCGGGCGACTGCACGCCGAGGCGACCGCAAGCCTGCTCGCGCGGCTCGGGGCACAGGTCCGGCTCGGCGCGCGGGCCACA
>JASHSZ010000675.1 GCA_030040815.1 Streptosporangiaceae bacterium | reverse complement strand
TGTTCGGCGAGCTGCCGGACCCGCTGCTCGCGGTCACGACCGTGCAGCAGCTCCGGCCGGTGACGCAGTCGCCGTACCGGCACACGATCAAGACGATCCCCTGTCCTGCCTGGCCGTAGGCCTTGGCTTCGCCACCCGTAACCGCGCTGGCCAGTAGCTCTGGCCTACCCTGTCCGGCATGGCCAACGACGTATCCGCGTCGGCCGACGCCCCCGCGTCGGCCGACGCCTCTGCACCCCGCCCGGACGGACCGGACCTGCATACGACCGCGGGCAAGGTCGCCGACCTCGACCGGCGCCGGTACGAGGCAGTCCACGCGGGCGCAGTTCGCCAGGTCGAGCGCCAGCACGCCAAGGGCAAGATGACCGCGCGGGAGCGCATCGATGCGCTGCTCGATGAGGGTTCCTTCATCGAGTTCGACGAGCTGGCCAGGCACCGCGCCACGGATTTCGGCATGGCCGCCAGCCGACCGTACGGGGACGGCGTGGTGACCGGGTACGGCACGATCGACGGCCGCCCGGTAGCGGTGTTCAGCCAGGACTTCACCGTCAATGGCGGCTCTCTCGGCGAGGTCTTCGGAGAGAAGATCGTCAAGGTAATGGATTATGCGCTCAAGACCGGCTGTCCGATGATCGGCATCAACGACAGCGGCGGCGCCCGCATCCAGGAGGGGGTGGTAGCGCTCGGCCTGTACGGCGAGATCTTCTACCGGAACGTGGTCTCCTCCGGCGTCATCCCGCAGATCTCCCTCATCATGGGGCCGTGCGCGGGCGGCGCCGTCTATTCCCCCGCCATCACGGACTTCACGCTCATGGTCACGGGCACGTCCTACATGTTCATCACTGGCCCGGACGTGATCAAGACGGTGACCGGTGAGGCGGTGAGTCAGGAGGAGCTCGGCGGGGCGCACGCGCACAACGTCAAGTCCGGCGTGGCGCACTATCAGGCAGCGGACGAGCAGGACTGCCTGGAGTTCGCCAGGGAGCTGCTGTCCTACCTGCCGTCCAACAACCTGGATGAACCGCCGGCCGGGCCGGCGTCCGCCGATCCCGCGACAGCGCTGGAGATCACGCAGGCCGACGCGGAGCTGGACACGCTGATCCCGGATTCGCCGCGCCAGCCATACGACATGCACGTGGTCGTCCAGCACGTGCTCGACGGTGGTGAATTCCTGGAGATCCACGCGGGCTTCGCGCAGAACATCCTCGTCGGTTTCGGCCGGGTCGACGGCGTCCCGGTCGGGGTAGTCGCCAACCAGCCCATGCACTCGGCTGGCACCCTCGACATCGACGCGTCTGAGAAGGCAGCCCGGTTCGTTCGTACCTGCGATGCTTTCGGGATCCCCGTGCTGACATTTGTCGATGTCCCCGGTTTCCTGCCGGGTACCGGCCAGGAGTGGGGCGGGATCATCCGCCGCGGCGCCAAATTGATCTACGCCTACGCGGAGGCCACGGTGCCCAAGATCACGGTCATCACCCGCAAGGCCTACGGCGGCGCGTATGACGTCATGGGTTCCAAGCATCTCGGCGGGGACATCAACCTCGCATGGCCAACCGCGCAGATCGCCGTGATGGGCGCCGACGGCGCGGTCGACATCCTGTACCGGCGCGAGCTGGCCGCGGTCGATGACCAGCAGGACCGCGCGGCGCTGCGCAGCGAGAAGATCGCCGAGTACGAGGACAGGCTGTTCAACCCGTACATCGCGGCCGAGCGCGGATACGTGGACGCGGTCATCCGGCCTGCGGAAACGCGATCACAGGTCACCCGCGCGCTGCGGGCGCTGCGCACAAAGCGGCTGACGCTGCCGCCGAAGAAGCACGGAAACATCCCGCTCTAGCCGACCCGCGGGACTCGGCTGCGAGGGGCACGATGGTGCCAGCCAGGCCATGAGAAGGCTGCGGTTCGCGCGCCCGCGACCCGTGCGGGCGGATCGCCCTCCCTCGTCAGCGGTACGGTTGCACCGCTACGTGACCGCCGGATTGCGCTCCGGTGTCAGGCGCTGCGGAGTCAGCGGTCGGCGCAGCCATTAGAGTCGTGAGTGTTATGACGGAGTCTGGCCCGCCGCTGCCGCTGCTGTCCCGCTACGCGATCATGGTCGACGTCGGGTATATCTACGCGTCCGCGGGCGAACTCCTGTTCAGCGCGAGCTCCCGGCGCGAGTACCGGGTCGACGCCGACAAGCTGATCCAGGGGCTTATCCGGCACGCTGACGGTCAGGTACCGGGTGAGTTGCTGCGCGTCTACTGGTACGACGCGGCGAGAGACCGCGTGCCGACCATTGACCAGCGGGTCATCGCGCAGATGCCGTGGGTGAAGCTGCGGCTAGGCAACCTGAACGCCCGTGGCCAGCAAAAGGGCGTGGACGCCCAGATTCGCGCTGACATGGAGGCACTGGCCAGGCACCGGGCCATCACCGACGCCATCCTGGTAGCGGGGGACGAGGATATGGTGCCGGCCGTCGAGGCCGCTCAGGCCTTCGGCGTCCGCGTTCACCTATGGGGCGTCGAGCCGCCATACGGCACGAACCAGGCGGAGCGGCTGGTCTGGGAATCGGACACGGTCGAGGTACTGGAGCGGTCGTTCGTCGAGCCGTTCTTCACCCGCCAGCTCACCGAGCCCGCCCAGGTCGGCCCCGTGGAGCAGGGCGCGGCGAGGGTCGGGCCGATCGTGCCAGCACCGACCGCCCAGGCCGCGCCATCCCCTGCGCAGGTCTTCGGCGACCGGCACCTCAGCCGGCCGTACTCAAGGCCGTTGCCGGTCACTCACCTGGCTTCGGCGCGGCTCGGACCCGACCGGGAGCGAGTCGAGGAGGCAGGTGAGCACGTCGCGCAGAAGTGGATTCTGACCAGGGGCGAGGACAACATCCGGGACCTGCTGCCCGGCCCGATTCTGCCGCCGGTTATCGACAAGG
>JASHSZ010000674.1 GCA_030040815.1 Streptosporangiaceae bacterium | reverse complement strand
CTGCTCGAGCGGGCGGCCGGGCTACCTGGTCACGCCCGCAGACTAGGGAGGACACGCGGCGAGGCGAGGAGAACCGTGGTCACCGCAATCGTTCTGATCAAGGCGGACGTGGCCCGCATCCCGGAGACCGCGGAGGCTATCGCGCAGATCCCGTCGGTAAGCGAGGTCTACTCGGTGACCGGCGAGTTCGACCTCGTCGCGATCATCCGGGTGCGCGGGCACGACGAGCTCGGCGATGTCATACCCGGCGCGGTCAACAAGATCCCCGGTGTGACGCACACCGAGACCCACATTGCCTTCCGCACGTACTCGCGGCACGATCTCGAGGCCGCGTTCTCGCTCGGTTACGCCCAGTCCTGACCTGACCCGTTCGTCGAGCGCCCGCGGCTTCGACTAGTGCGCTACTGCGCGGCCAGTCGCTTGCTCACGTGCACCCAGCGGTCCAGCAGGTCAGCGGCCGCACCGGAGTCCACCGCCGCCGCGGCGCGGCGGTAGCCGTCCGCCAGCGCAGGGCCGAGCTCATCGGGCCCGGCAACGCCCGCCGCGGCGGCCAGGGCGGCACCAGAGTTCAGCAACGCCGTGTCCCTGATCGGACCTGGAGTGCCGCCCAGGAACGCCCTCACCACGCCTGCGTTGTGCACCGGGTCACCACCCTCCAGGTCAGCCGGGACGCTGCGAGCGATGCCCAGCTCGGCCGGGTCGAAGGCCGCCTCGCGCACCGTTCCGGCGTGCACGATCCAAACCGTCGACGGCGCCGTGGTCGTTAGCTCGTCCAGGCCGTCGCCACCGTGGAACACGAGCCCCGAGCAGCCGCGGTCGGCCAGCACCCCGGCCAGGATCGGCCCCGTCCGCGGATCCGCCACACCGAGCGCCTGGGCGGTCGGGTTGGCCGGGTTGGCCACCGGGCCGAGGATGTTGAAGACGGTCGGCACTCCCAGTTCGCGGCGCGGCACGATCACGTGCCGCAGCGCCGGGTGGTAGAGCGGCGCAAACAGGAACCCAGCGCCAACCTCGGCCACGAGCTGCTCGGTCGCCGGGGCCGGCAAGTCGATCACGACACCGAGAGCCTCCAGCACGTCCGCTGTGCCGCAGGCCGACGAGGCGGCCCGGTTCCCGTGCTTGACCATGCGCGCGCCGGCTGCGGCGGCCGCAATCGTGCCCATGGTCGAGATATTGACGGTCCTGGCGCCGTCTCCGCCGGTGCCGACCAGGTCGACCGTCGGGCCCGGAATGGAAATGCGAGTGGCGTGGTCCAGCATCGCCTGGGCCAGGCCACCGACCTCGCCGGGTGTCTCTCCCTTGATCCGCAGCGCGACACCGAACCCGGCGATCTGCGCGGGCGTCGCAGCGCCGTCCATGATCTCGTTCATCGCCCAGGCCGCCTCGTCCGCGGCGAGGTGCTCACCCCTGATCAGCGCACCCAGCACGGCTGGCCAGGTCGTGCGCGCGTCCACCGGCGTCTCCTCAGGCCTTCGCCACCGCGGTGCCAGGCGCTGCTTGCCGCATGAGGCCTGCCAGCTCCCTGGCCAGCTCGATCGGGTCAATCGGGTGGCTGATCACCGCGTCAGCCCGCGACCAGGTCGCCAGCCAGCCGTCGTCCGGCCGCCCGATGATCAGCAGCACGGGCGGACAGCCGTGGATCTCGTCCTTGGCCTGCCGGCACACGCCCATCCCGCCAGCCGGCTGGGCCTCGCCGTCCAGGACCAGGACGTCGGCGCGGCCGGCGTCAAGCAGCCGCCACAGCATTGCCTCGGTGGCGACATCGGTGACCTCGGCCTCCGGCACGTCGGGGGCCGGCCGGCGGCCTATCGCAAGCCGCACTCTGGCACGAGTGGCGGCATCATGGCTATACACGACAACCTTCATGCCAAGGATGCTACCGACCTGGGGGGTCGGGCTTCGCACGCCTACGCGGTGTCGTAATAATGGCCCCGTGGTCTCAGCATCTACTGAGGTAGCTCAACCGCGCGGAGTTACCAGCCGGCCGAACCTTGTCAGCGTCGGCACGATCGTCTGGCTGTCGTCGGAGCTGATGTTCTTCGCGGCGCTCTTTGCCATGTACTACACCATCAGGTCGGTGGACAAGGGCATGGGCCAGCCGTGGCCAAAGGCTCACCTCGACCTGTTCTTGGCGACGATCAATACCACGGTGCTCGTGTTGTCGAGCGTGACCTGCCAGCTCGGCGTGTTCGCGGTCGAGCGGCATCAGATCAGGCGAGCCGGGCACATCTGGGACGTCCCGCGGTGGGGACTGCGCGAGTGGTACGTGCTGACCTTCTTCATGGGCCTGTACTTCGACCTGGGCCAGGGCTGGGAGTGGCTGAGCCTCATCAATGACCAGCACGTGACCGTCTCGTCCAGCAACTACGGCTCGGTGTTCTATCTCACCGAGGGCTTCCACGGTCTGCACGTGGCCGGCGGACTCGTGGCTTTCATATTCCTGCTCGGCCGGACCTTCGCGGCCAAGCGCTTCACCCTCGAGCAGCAGACCAGCGCCATCGTCGTGTCGTACTACTGGCACTTCGTCGACGTCGTCTGGATCGGGCTGTTTACCACGATCTACCTGATCCGCTGACGGGAGCTGGGGATTGCTGTGAGCTGGATCACTGCCAGGCGCCGTCACCCGGCTGCGGGCTACCTTGTCATAGCTAGCGTGCTGGTCGTCATCGGCACGGCGTATGCGGTCATCACCAGCAGTGCGGCGTCGGCGTCCCCGCCGGCGACGCCGGGCTCAGCGCAGATCGCCGACGGCCGCAACCTGTTCGTCGAGGACTGCTCCGCCTGCCACGGCCTGTACGCGCAGGGCACCACCGACGCGCCGAGCCTCATCGGCGTCGGCGCGGCAGCGGTGAACTTCCAGGTGACCACCGGCCGGATGCCGGCCGCCGAGCTGGGCGCGGAGAACGTCCAAAAGCCGCGGCGACTGAACACCACCCAGACGAACGCCGTCGCCGCCTACATCCAGTCCCTCGGCGGGGGCCCGACCGTGCCGTCCGCGGCCC
>JASHSZ010000673.1 GCA_030040815.1 Streptosporangiaceae bacterium | reverse complement strand
TGGAGCTGGTGGGTGATCGCGACGCGACACCGGTTGTTGTCTGTCACGGGCTGGCTGACTCACGGCTGGCCGCGCAGTGGTTCCGGCCCGCGGCGGAGGAACTGGGACTGTGCATGATCGCCCCGGACCGCCCGGGCATCGGCGGCAGCAGCCGTCGGTGGCTGGGCCAGCTTGCGGACTGGGCGGAAGACGCGAGGCTGATACTGGACGCGCTGCGGATCGACGCGGCGGCACTGCTGGGCGTTTCTGGCGGCGGTCCGTTCGCGGCAGCCTGTGCCGCCCGGATGCCTGAGCGGGTCCGGAGCCTCATGCTCGTAGCGCCGCTGGGCTCGCCAGCGTGGCCAACCAGCGGGATGGCGCCAGGGGAACGATTGTCCCTGACGCTCGCGAGGCGCTCCCCCGCATTCGGCGGCTGGGGACTCGACCGCCTGGCCGCGCTGGCGCGCGTCCGGCCTGGACTGTTTCTGCGCCTTGCCGCCACGGCGCAACCAGACGCCGACATCCGCGCCCTCCAGCTGCCCGGCATGCGCGAGTCGTTCCTCACCAGCTATCTCGAGGCATTCCGTGGCGGCAGCTGGGGCGTCGCCCAGGACCTGAGGCTGCTCACCCGGCCGTGGGAATTCGACCTCGGCTCCATCACGGCGCCGACATGGGTGCGGCACGGGGACGCCGATACCACCGTGCCGGTCCAGCACGCCCGCCGCTACGCCGAGGCGATTGTCGGCGCGGAGCTTCGCATCTACCCCGGCCACGGGCACTTCTCAATCCTCAGTCACCCGCAAGACGTGCTCGCGGCACTCGCCGGGTAGCCGCCGCAGACTGCGCCGGGCCGCGCAAGTTCGGTTGCCCGGGCTTGGCCGGATTTACGCTGGCGGGTAGCACGGGCCGGACGGGCCGTCGCCCAGCCGGGTCTGGTCGTGCGCTGGCGCGAGACTGGAGGCGGAAGCCATGGTGTTCACCGACGCCGCAGCGGAACTCGTCGGGACGCTCGCCGACGAAGGAGTGCAGCACCTGTTCATCAACCCTGGCACCGACACCGCGCCGGTGCAGGAGGCGCTGGCAGCCGCCCGGACCGCGAACACGCCAAGCCCGCGCGCGGTGCTGTGCAGTCACGAGTTTGTGGCGCTGTCGTCGGCTATGGGCCACTACTTCGTCACCGGTATGCCGCAGGCCGTGATGGTGCATGTCGATGCCGGCACCCTCAACCTCGGTGGTGCCTGGCATAACGCCCAGCGCAACCGTCTCCCGGCCGTCATCTTCGCCGGCCGCTCGCCGTACGCCACGGCCACCGACATTCCCGGCCACCGCGACGCTGCTATTCACTGGCAGCAGGAGCAACTGGACCAGCAGGCCCTCGCCCGCGCATACGGGAAGTGGGCCATGGAGGTGCCGCGGGGTCGCGATCTCGGCCCGATCGTCCGCCGGGCCTTCCAGGTCGCGCAGGCCGATCCCCGCGGGCCCTCGTATGTGATGCTGCCCAGGGAAGCGCTGATGGAGTCCGGCGGTGCCGGCCTCGCTCGGCGCCTGCTGGCGCCGCGCCGGGCCGCGCCAGACCCGTCCGGCCTGGCTGACATGGCACGTTGCCTCGCCGATGCCGCGCATCCGATCATCATCACCAGTCGCACCGGAGGCCGGGTGGACGCCGTCTCGAGCCTGGTCGATGTCGCCGAGCTGCTCGGCGCCCCGGTCATCGATCACCGCGACCGGGTCAGCTTCCCGTCCCGTCACCCGCTGTACGCCGGCGACGCCGTGGACATCCTCACCGGCGCGGACGTGGTCCTCATCCTGGACTGTGAGGTGCCGTGGATTCCCGCCCACTCGGCCCCGCCTGCGTCGGCGACCGTGCTGCAGATCGACACCGACCCCGTCAAGGCCACGATGCCGCTGTGGACCTACCCCGTCGACCTCGCCCTCACCGCCGACACCGCCGTCGCTCTGCCGCTGCTCGCCGGCGAGCTGCGACGCCTCGCCAGCCCCGACCGCTTGGCCCGCTGGGGCGCGCGGCGCGAGCAGGTCACCCGCAGCCTGGCGCAGGTCCGCCAGCAGTGGGACGCGTTCGCCAGCTCGGCCGAGCCCGTGGCCGCGCCGCACGCGATGATGCAGGCACTGAACAAGGTGCTGCCGCCACATGCCATCGTGCTGGAAGAAGCGGTCACCGCCCGCAGCGCGCTCATCAGGCAGATCGACCGCGAGCCCGGCAGGTTCTTTGACACCGGCTCGCCCGCGCTGGGCTGGGCGATCGGCGGCGCGATGGGCGTGAAGCTGGCTCGCCCCGAGGTCCCCGTTTTCGCCGTGTGCGGCGACGGCTCGTTCAACTTCGGCGTGCCCACGGCGGCCATCTGGTCCGCGCACCGAGCCGGGGCACCGTTCATCGCGGTGATCCTCAACAACCGCAGCTACCGGGCATCACGACTGCCTGTGCAGCGGTTGTACCCCGGCGGTGCCGGCCAGGCTGAGGGCACCTTCCCCGAGGCAGACCTGTCGCCGGCGCCGGACTATGTCGCCCTCGCCGGCGCCTACGGCGGCGGCGGACGAGTGGTGAACGACAGCGCAGAGCTGCCCGACGCGGTGGAATACTGCCTGGCGCTGGAAGCCGAGCAGCGATGTGCGGTCTTGGACATCCGGCTGCCGGCCGGGTAGGCCGGGTGGGTTGCCTGCGGCAGCCTCCCACTGCGAGGTGAGTTGACATGCGCGTTGCCAGCGTTATTCCCCCACTGACGGTTCCGCTGCTCGCCGCTGCCGGGCTGATGCTCGCTGGCTGCGGAATCATTCCCAGTTCTGGCCCGCCGAGGCCGGGCAGGGCCGGCACCGTGAACCTGTCCGCGCTCGCCACCGCCGTTAACACCGCTGCCGCCGTGCCGAGCTTCAGCACCTATGCGGCCAGCTACGGCGGCAAGATCACTAACCCCAGGAGCCTGCGCGGGATGAAGCTCATGATCATCCCCGGTAACAGCCAGCTGATCGTGTGCACGGAGATCGCCGATGCCGACGCGGCCATCGCCACCGAGATGGGCATGACGGCAACGATCTTCGCCACCGACGGCGCGACCGCGGACCTGAACACCGGCATCGAGACCGCGATCGACGAGCACTACAACGCGATCGACCTCGGGTGCGCCTACGACCCGACAACGACCGCGGCCGCGCTCGCCCAGGCGCAGAGCGCCGGCATCGCGATCGCCGTCTACGGGGCGACGCCCCAGGAAGCCACGGCCGCCCACATCACCTACAACACGACCGACGCCTACGCGACCGACGCTAAGGTCGCGGCCGAGCAGGCGGTCCGGCAGCACGGCGGCAAGCCGTTCGACGCTATCGCGATTACCTCGAATGCCGAGCCCGCCACGGCGATCATGCAGGATGCCCTGATGACAGAGCTCAAGCAGATCTGCCCGGCCTGCAAGGTCACCGACGTGGACGTCGAGGAACCGGACTGGCCGGCCGATCTCTCGAGCACGGTGATCTCGTCGCTGAACGCGAATCCGAAGGTCACCGTCATGTTCCCGGATTACGCCGGGATGCTGGCCTACCTGCTCGCCGGCATCGAGGGGGCGCACCGCACGAACGACATCAAGACATACCTCGCCTTCGGCGGCGGCACGCCGTTCATCCAGTTGCAGACCGTCGAACCGGGCAACAGCGTCATCCAGAGCGACATCGGAGGCTACCCGCCATGGACGGGCTACCTGCTGTTTCTGCAGACCGCCCGTGAGCTCGAGCACATGACGGCGATCCCCTACGACGTCGCAATCGGGCCCGACCGGGTCGCCACCCCGCAGAACGCCGTCAACGTCCTTGCCACCGGCGGCTGGGGAACCGACTGGGTAAACGGCTTCCGCAGCCTGCTGGGGCTGCCGGCCCTCTCGGGCACGGAGCTGACCAGCGCGGCAACCCTCAACGGCGCGATGGTGGGCATGCCCTGACGCAGCCCAGCACGATCCGGTGGCAGGCCGCCCCGAGCGGGCAATGCCGGTTTGCTGCCCCGGTGATGCGGCGCTGGTCGTGGCCATCACGATCCCGGAAGGCTACGCGGCGGTGCATTCTTCAAGGCCGCCTGAGCGGGCACGTCAGTAGACGCGCACGCGGCTGGGTCCAGGCCCGTCGGGGCGAAGCCGGCGGGCCACGTCCTCGCGCAGGTCGTGACCGAGACCAGGACGATCCGACGGGAAGAGAAAGCCGTCTCGCCAGGTGAACGGCGGGTCGGTGAGCTCATCGTAGCTACCGCCGAAGGTCTCGACGCCCTCCATGATGAGGAAGTTGGGCGAGCACAGCGACAGCTCTCGTGACGCGGCGGCGATCATCGGTCCACCGTAGACGTGCGGCGCGATCTGCACGTAGTGCGCCTCTGCCATCGCTGCGATCTTCTTCGCCTCGAGGACGCCACCGACGAGGCCGACGTCGAAGTTGAAGATGGCGGCCGCCCGGTGCGACAGCAGGCGGGCGAAATCATGCTTCGAGGTCAGCCGCTCCCCCGTCGTGATCGGGATGGTCGTGGCGCGAGCGACCTCGGCGAGCGCCTCGGCGTTCTCGGGCGGGACCGGCTCCTCAAACCAGAGCGGGTCGTACGCCTCGATGCGTCGCGCGAACCGGATGGCGCTCGCGGGGGTCATCTGCCCGTGAGTGCCCACCAGGATGTCGGCGGCCGTGCCTACCTCGCGCCGGATGGCAGCGATCACCGACTCGGCGGTCGCCAGTGCCTGCGGCGTGAACTGGAGCGGAACGACCTGTCCGAGCGCCTGGTCCTCGCTGACCGTGAGCGAGAACGGGTCGAGCTTGACGGCGGTGAAGCCCAGGTCCACGTAGTGCCGGGCACGCGCCGCCGCATAGCCGGGATCGAGCCACAGCCGGCGCAGGCTCTGCTGGAGGTTCGCGTCCTTCTCGGTTGCGTACAGGTAGGTGTAGGTGCGGACCCTGTCGCGCAGTCGGCCGCCAAGCAGACGGTGCAGCGGCTGTCCGAGGTCCTTGCCGACGATGTCATAGCACGCCATGTCGAGCGCGCTCAGCATCGCGAGCTTGGTCTGCTCGGGCGCGTGGCTGTAACCTGCGCGGCCATAGATGCGGTCGAAGCGCTGCTCGGCGTCGTAGGGGTCGTGGCCGACGAGGGCCTGCTCGACGAGATCCTCGAGCATCGCCACCACTACGGGCCACCGAAACGGGTTGGAGAGCAGCATCATCTCCCCGTAGCCCGAGATCCCCGCATCGGTGTCGAGGCGGAGAATCATCCACCCGCTACCGCCCCTGGCCGGGGGCGGCACGGAGATCGGGAACACCTCGATGCCGGTCACCTTCATCGGCAGGCCGCGCTCCTTTCCACATCCGTGACGCACCCGACTGGCCCGATCGTAGGCGCAGCGGAGCGCATGAACGCGGATCGTCGGCCCAGAAAGGACCCGATCAGCGGCACGAGCGACGCCTCGTCCGGGAACGCCGCCTGGAGCGCAGCGATGGTGGCCCGACCTGGTCGCACCGCGAGCCAGTCGCGCCACCGCCGCACGACGCCAGCAGGCTGGTAGCAATGACGACGGTCAGCTATTGGTGGTGCGGCTGCCAGCCCACGCTGCACTGAGCGTCGGCGTCAGCCCACTACCCGGCGTCGCCGTCCTTGTCCGCCGTCGCGGGCAGGGTGACCGGCACCGTCGCGACGGCCGTCACCGGACCGGTGGCGCCGTTTGCCTTCGGCACAACCGCCTCCAGCCGCGGGTCCCAGTTGCTGGCCGAAGCTCCTTCGCGATGCAGGAACTCGCCGAGTTCCTCGATGGTGCTCAGGAGCGGGGCGGGGAACACAACTGTGGTGTTCTTGTCCATGCCGATCTCTACCAGGCTCTGGAGGTTTCGCAGTTGCAGCGCGAGCGGGTGCTGCATCATCGTGTCCGAGGCCTGGCCGAGCGCGGCAGCCGCCATCGACTCGCCCTCCGCGTTGATGATCTTTGCTCGCTTCTCCCGCTCCGCCTCAGCCTGCTTGGCCATGGCCCGCTTCATGGTGTCGGGCAGCTGGATGTCCTTCAGCTCGACCAGCGTCACTTCCACGCCCCATTCGGCCGTGGTGGCATCCAGGATCTTGCGTATGTCCAGGTTGATGGTGTCGGTCTCGGCCAGGGTTTGGTCTAGCGTGTGCTGGCCGACCACCTTGCGAAGGGTCGTCTGGGCGATCTGGTTGATCGCGGCCCGGACGTTCTCGATCGCCAGCACCGACTTAACCGCGTCGACGACCCGGTAGTACGCAACCGCGGACACGTCCACGCTCACGTTGTCGCGGGTGATGATGCCCTGTGACTGGATCGGCATCGTCACGATCCGCAGCGACACCTTCCGGAGCTGGTCGACAACCGGGATGATCAGTCGCAAGCCGGGTGCTCGTGACCCGCGGAACCGGCCTAGTCGGAACAGGACACCAGCCTCATACTGCCAGACGAGGCGCACCGCGAGCGCGAGTCCTATCAGTAC
>JASHSZ010000672.1 GCA_030040815.1 Streptosporangiaceae bacterium | reverse complement strand
GGACTACTCGTGGGCCGAGCATCCCTGACTCCGGGGTAACTCGAAAGGGCCTAAGGTCAGTCCTCGTGGCCAGGCATCCAAGCGGCCGGGGCGGCCGTGAGGTCCACTGGGCCCACTCTTCGCCTCCAAGCCTGACTGTCGGACGCGCCGCGCCGACCCGGTACGCTACCGATGGCGGCTCTGCCGTCGCGCGGGCGTAGCTCAATGGCAGAGCCCCAGCCTTCCAAGCTGGTCATGAGGGTTCGATTCCCTTCGCCCGCTCCTTCGCCCGCTCCGACCCGAACCCCAGGTCATCGGCCTGCAGGAGAACCGGAGCTTGCATCCGCTAGGCCGCTGTCGACGCCGCGTGCCATTAGCGTGCCATTAACTCGACGGGACCCGGCGCCCCAGCCTGGCCGTCGTCGCCTTCGCCTGCCCTGTCCCGCTCGGCTGCCACGTGAGCATCGATAGCGCTCGTGATTGCGCGATCAGCGCCGCGGGCCTGGTGCTGGTAGACCATTGCCGAGCGCTCGCTGTCGTGGCCCATGAGTGCCATCAGGTCCTTGATCGCCGCTCCGGTGCCGCACCACCAACCGGAAAAGCCTGGTGATCCTCGCCGAGGACGCGCTCACCGCCGACTTGCTCGAAGCGCTGACGACGGGCCTGGCCCTCACCGTCACCCGCTGCCAGATCGAGCCCGAGCAGGAAGACCCGCCCCCCGGTGACACCGTCGTGGTGTGGGGGCCCGAGTCAGTGCCAGTCGCAGCGAACCTGATGGCTGATGACCCGGTCCTTGGGATGGTGCACGACGGCGAGCGGTGGTGGATCGAGCACAAGCCCAGCGGACAACGGCTCGGGTCGACGACGACCAGCCGCGCGACTCCGACATCGCATACCTCGCACGCCACCATGAGGGGCACACGGTCCGCCTGCACATCGCCGGCATCCATGCCATTGGCTCCCTCGGCGCGGCGCACTACCTCGCCGACAACCTCGAGGATCTTTATGCAAAGGCCAGGGACAGGTCGCTCTCCCTGATCGTCCGCTGCCAGTTTCACGGCCTGGCAATCAGCAGCTCCGAGCTGGCAGCAGGGCCTTACACCTGGTAACCAAATGCGGGTCACCAGCGCGCAACTCCAGCACCCCGCACGAGGCGAAGACCGCATCCTCGCAACCCGCGATCACGTCATCATGCTGGGCTGCGCCTCAGCATACGGGCCCCTCCGCGTACTCCCCGCCCGCACGTTCATCGGCTCGGCAAAGCGCTCCTCGAAGCGCTCGAGGACGACCGAGCCGATCCGCAAAACCGCGCTGGCGCACGCCATCAACAGGACGGCCGGGGAGCTTCGTCTCTCCCCCGGCCGTTCACCGTCCAGTACCGTGACCATCGCCCGCGAGCGCCGCGACGACATCAGCATCCTGGTCCTCAGGGACAACCTCGTCGTCCTCCCAGCCCTGAAAATTCGCGATGACAGGCTCGCCAGCATCGCCCAGAGATCCGTGCCGCCTACAGGGCGCGACCTGGCATCCGGCGCCGGATACGGGCCCGAGCACTAGCACCTGCTCGCCGAACTCCAGCACCAGCAGGCGCTGCAGCGCAACACTGACGGCGGCTACTGGATCGCCGAAGCAGAGCCCGCAGCGGCCTGGCACGCCGTCACAGCCCCGCTCCTCCCGTCATTACCACGCAGGCTGTCCTTGCCACTCACGGCGCTTAAGACGATGACCCATCCCGGTACTGACCACTGGCAGACCGTTGCGAGAGGCGGCAGTGTCGAACTCGCTGCGCTCCTAGGTCGGTGCCAGGAGCGGGAACAACACCATGACCCCGACGGGCGCATCCTGCCCCGCGCCAAGCGGCACGACGGCAAAACCTCGCTGCGATCAGCTTCATCGCCGACGAACGCGACCCTGCCTAGTCCCACCCGATCGCTGATTACTTCCAGGCTGCCCAGCTGAAACGCTCACTAAGGTGGCGACGTGCCCCCCGATCAACCGGCGCCTGCGCGCGGACCCGGACTGACCGCTGAAGCGCTGCTCGCGGGTCCCCGCGGCAGGTCACTATGCGTTAATTTGCTCGATGACCGGCTAACAACCCCCGGCGGACAAGTCCGGAGGGCCTGGGTTGACGCATTGCACGCCGCGCGAAGCGGAAATGCGAAGCGCTGCGCCAGAAAGCTCAGCGAGTGTGCCGCAGTCGCCGACCTGTCCGCTTTCCCGTTCGGCGGCAGCTCCTTGCTGCACGGCCTGGTCTCCGCCGTCGACTTCGCCTCGTACTGGGCCAGGCCGGACGCCGAGGACCAAGGGTTCGCTGGTGAGGCGGCACGTGAGGCGCTGCGACCGGTGGCGGAGGCGGTTGCCGTGGCGGCAGCCGGAAACCCCGACGTGCGCTGGTGGACAGAACCGGTGGACGGTAGCCGGCAGCGATGGACGCTTTTTCTGGACCAGCATCCGTTGCCGGAGCCGCCACCGGTGACCCTCACGGCAGGGTTGGTGCGGGCCTGGCTGACGGACGAGCGTCCGTTGCCGGAGCCGCCGCCGTTGACCGGGGCGGCAGCGTTGGTACGGGCCTGGCTGGCGGACACCCGCGGGAATGAACGGTCCGCGCATGACCGGCCCAAGGATCCCGCCGACTGGTATAGCGGTCGGTGGTGGTCGAGTCCGGCGCGCTCTCGGCTGCCCGTGACGACACGCGGACTTCCTGCGCTGGGCGCTGTCGCGCTGGTTCTGGTCGAGGACGGGATGGCCTGGCAGTCTGCCCGCTGCTGGCCGGTCGCTGCCCAAGACGCTGCACGCGTCTACGAGATCACCGGCCCGGCCCAGTGGGCCGAACTGGTGGACCGCTACCCGCTTGACGTCAGCAGGTCCCGCCGTCATGACTGGTGGCGAGCAACAGGATGGGCGGGCCGCTGGCTAATCCCCGACTACTCCGCCGTGGCCGCTGACTGGGACGCCATCCACATTTCCGTCGCGGGCTACCTCACCACAGCCGGAATCGCGAGTCCAGCTGGCAGCGGCGCACGCACGATGCTGGCCGGCTGGGACCCGGATGCGACCTGGTGGCTCAACGACGTCCTGTCCTTCACCAGCCCGCCGGAATGCTGGCGGCAAGACGACCGAGCACCCCTCCGTTGGACCCAGGCGGAGAAGCCCTGAAGGAACACGGGTTGCGCCTGATGAGCTGGTCATCGGCTGCGGTTTCCAGAATCAAGCGGCGCCGCGCAGCGGCGCAGGCCCGGCGTCAGCATCGGCCTCCAGCCTTGGGGAGGCCCCGGCCGCCGCACGCCTGGCCAATGCCGGCAGCGATCACGCAGAACCTAGTGCCGCGTCAGGGACGGTTCGCCCCGTCCCGACTTCGTCGCCCCTCTCCGGGATCGTTACATACCGGGCTCGACCGTCGACCGACTACCCAGACGCTAAACAGGCACCTGGATTCATGCGTCGAGAAACTCGCGCACGGCGTGCTTGGACCGGAGCACGTACATCGCCACGTGCTTTCCGTGCTGCGAGATAATCTTCAGCTCTCTCTCGCGCTCAGAGCGGCGGACTCGCCAGATGCGCCAAGCCAGCCACCATTCATCGCGAAGCCGACGCAGACGGGCCTCGTCACAGCCGTTTGGCAACTCGAAGTCAACAGGGCGCGTTCGAACCCCCCGCACGAGCGCGCGCCAGGCGCAGATCCACCACCGTATGTCGAGGAACACGACCGTGTCAGCTTGCTCGAGTCGAAGATCGAGCGTGGCGGTGTAGTTGCCGTCGGCGATCCAGTCGTCGCCGACGAGCAGTCTCTTCTGCTTCTCGCGCCACTCGGCCTCGGTCGGCTCGGCCCAACCCGGCAGCCAGAAGTGGACGTCGAGAACAATGATGGGAAGGCTGGTCTTCGCCGAAAGCGCTCGCGAGAACGTACTCTTCCCCGCTCCGGCCATACCGGTCACCACGACCCGGCGTCCGACGGAGCTCACTCGTGGGATGTCGCTCATTCAGACCAAGGATCCCTGAAGCAGCTATTCGACACCAACTCATTAGTGCCGGAAGCAGGAATCCCGGTTGGGCGCCACGTAAGTACCCGAGGCGGCGATGATCCCGCGCCACGGGCTGTCGACCTAAGCGGGCAAACGTTGCCTGATCCGGCACTGGTAACGGATCATCCGGCGACGCGCTCGGCGCATGGGTGCCGTCTTCCTCGGCCGTTCATTGTCCAGCTCGCGGCCACCGCGCCTAGGGCGCTCCCTACGGTCGCGTCGCCTGCGATCGGCTGCGCCGACCCTAGATACGGCAGCCGCCCACCTGGATTCGGCGCCTATCGGGAAAGACGGGGCACGAGCAGGCTGTCACATTGCTATGTCCAAGCGAGGGACGTGCCCGGCAGACAGGAGCCGGGCCATTAGCGGGCCATTAACCGTGGCGTCCTGCGGTGCCTAGCGGATATATGTGGGCGGCAGCCGTCGCAGGTCCGGCCGCCCTGAGCGGTGGACGGCTCAGATTCCCAAGCTGATAGTGCGAGTTCGATTCCGTCACCCGTTCCATCACGAAGGTCCAGCTCCTGGCGGTGATCCGGCAGGCTGGGCCTTGTTCATTCCCTGTGACGAATGGTGCCTGGGCCAGAGTCGCGGGAAGACAGCAGAACCAGATCGAATGATCACTCATGGTAGCGTCGGGCTGCAGGCTCTGTCGTGAAGCCCAGCACGAGACCTGACCAGTGGAGGTGCCCGATGGCCGATCTCCCGCAGCCCCACAAGATGGTACTGACCCACTTCATCGTCTCCGACGACGTCGAACGCTCTAAGCACTTCTACACCGAAGTCCTGGGCGGCACGGTGGAACGTCCCGGAGACCCAGTCAACATCGCGCTGGCCAACAGCTGGATCGTCATCAACGTCGGCGGCGGCCCAACCGACGACAAGCCCACCGTCATCCTCGAGACACCGCGCGATCCCGACCGGGTCAGCAGCTTCCTCAACATCCGCGTCACTGACATCGACGCCGTGTACGCCGAGTGGAGCGCGAAGGGCGCCCAGTTCCTGACACCGCCCAAACAACACCCGTACGAGAAGCGCTGCTACATCCGCGACCCCGACGGCCACCTGATCGAACTGGGCCAGACCACGGACCCGCACGGCGACTGGACACCCGCTCACTGGTCGTCGAGCACGCCCGCCCCCGAAACCGAGTGA
>JASHSZ010000671.1 GCA_030040815.1 Streptosporangiaceae bacterium | reverse complement strand
GCCGAGCGCCTGACGGCCGAGCGCCTGACGGCCGAGCGCCTGACGGCCGAGCGCCTGACGGCCGCGCGCCTGCCACGCCAAGCGCGGCAGGCGCGGTCGTGTCTGATGGTAGTCAGTCGGCGGGCAGGGGCAGCTCGCACCACACGACCTTGCCGGAGGCGGCGCGCCTGGCACCCCAGCGCTGGGCGACCTGGCTGACGACCTGCAGGCCGCGGCCGCGCTCGTCGGAATCGTCGGGATGCCGGAACCGGGGTAGCGCGGCCGAGTCGTCGAGAACTTCGCAGAACAGCGCGTCTTTCTCCTTGACCAACCGGAGCTCGATCTTGCCCTGTGCGTATCTGACGGCGTTGGTGACGAGCTCGGACACCAGCAGCTCGGCTGTGGGCAGCAGGTCGGTCAGTCCCCAGCGCCGCAGCGGCCGCCTGATTACCGACCGGGCCCGGCTCGCCGAGGTGAGCTCGGACGGCAGCGTCCAGGTCACGATGTGATCGGCGGGGAGCCTGCGCAGCCGGGCCATCAGAACGGCGATGTCGTCGCGGTGCTCGTCAGCGTAGACGCCGGCCAGGGTGGCCTTGCACAGCTCCTCGAGTGACTCGTCGGCCGAGCCGGGGCCGAAGATCTCCCGCAGCCGGCCGATCCCCTCGTCAATGTCCCGGCTGCGCTTCTCGACCAGGCCGTCGGTGTACAGCACGAGCAGGCTGCCGTCCTCGATGTGCAGCGTCCGGCTCTGGATCAGCCCGGAACCGACGCCGAGCGGCGGCGCCTGCGGCACGTCGAGCAGCTCGTTGCTGCCGTCCGGCCGGACCAGCAGCGGCGGCAGGTGGCCGGCGGAGGCCACCTCGCACGTCCCGGTCACCGCGTCGAAGATCGCGTAGACGCACGTGGCGAAGTGCGGCTCGCGCACGCCCAGTTCGTGCATCAGCTCGTTCAGCTGCTGAAGTGTCTCGGCGGGCGGCAGCTCCAGCATCGCCAGCGTCTGGATCGCGGTGCGCAGCCGGCCCATGGTGACGGCGGCCCGGACGCCGTGCCCGGCGACGTCCCCGACGACCAGGGCGACACGGCCGCCGGGCAGCGCGATCGACTCGTACCAGTCGCCGCCCACCTCGATGAGCTTGCTGCCGGGCAGGTAGCGGTGCTGGACATCCACCGAGGACGGGAACGTGAGGGCTGTCAGGGTGGGGAGCATGCTCCGCTGCAGCGTCAGCGCGGTGGTGCGTTCCCGGCTGTAGCGCTGCGCGTTGTCCATGAAGATCGCCGCGCGTGCCGCGAACTCCATGCCTATCTCGACGTCGTAGGGGTCGAACCGGCGGTAGCCAGTGCGCCGCACGCAGACGATGAAGCCGAGCATCACGTCCCGGGCGATCAGGGGCAGCAGCAGCATCGACACGCCGGACAGCAGGCCGGCGAGGGGCGGGCGGATAAACGCTCCGGCCATCGCCTCCGCGCTGTCCTCGCTTACGAGCTCGCATACCGGCTTGCCGGTGTCCATGCACCGCGTATACGGCGTGCTCGGCGGGAATCGCAGAATCTCGCCGGTGGGAAACGCGGCGTCCCATGCGGTATTGCCGTCATCGTGCACGACCGCGAGGCGGCGCACGGGCTGTGTCGCGTCCATCGGCTCCGACGGGAACTCGTCCTCGGCGACGAGGCTCTCCAGCACCACCAGTTCGGCGGCGTTGCAGAAGTGCGGCACGATCGTGCTCATCAGCTCGGGTGCCATCTGGTCGATGTCCAGTGCGCCGCCGGCCCGGCGAACCGCACCATCGATCATGACCTGCCGCATCACGGCCGGGTCGAGAAAGCGCTCCTGCACCGGCGGCGCGATGCGCATGATGACCTGAGCGGCGAGTTCGGGATCGGCAGAACGGATCGGCTGCACCGTGACGACGGCCTCGGCGGTGGCGTCACTGGCCGTGCGGAACGCCAGCACGGTGGTGCCCTCGCGATTGGAGCACGCGCCTTCGATCATCGACTGGAGCACGCCAGCCTGCGCGCCGTCGGGCACTGCCAGCAAGGCGCTCAGCTCGGTGCCGATGAGCGCGCTCGGCTCGCTGGCCAGCACGCCGCCCGCGAGGACGTCGCCGGCGCCGCGGTCGTGCTGGCGAATGCGTCCGGCTTTGTCGATCCCGAGGATGAGCGTCCGCGTCGAGGTGTTGGCCAGCACCGCCGAAGCGGAAACCTCGGCCGCGACTGCGGCTGCCACCAGTGCTCCTTCCAACAGGGCGGACGACGCGATTCACTCATTATGGAGCACCTTTATCTGCATGGGGAGAGATCAATTCCTCCGGCTGGGTTTGCGCACCATTGCTCACTTCAGCGTGAGCTGCGCATTTACCCCGAAGCGGATCTGGTCGGGCACGCCAGCGTGCGTCGGCGCGGGGTCGCCGACGAGGAGTGATCAGGCGTCTTTGGCCGGCTCACCGTGTCCGGCGTTGGCGCGGCCGCGCCCCCAGTACGCCTTGGCCGACATCCGCTCCGCCGGCAGCCCGCGACGGGCCAGCACCTCGCGCACCGCGAGTACCACCCTGGCCTCGCCGAACAGGTAGGCGCGGCCGTCGCCCGGCGGCAACTCCACCTCTGCGGCCTCTGCCGCCAGCGCGGACGCATCCCCGGCCGGCCTGCCGAGCCGGTGCAGCCAGCTGACTCTGGTGCGCGCGGCCGCGAGCACCTCCTGCTCGTCTGCGGCCTCGGGAATCTCCAGCACCAGCGTGGCGTCCGCGTCTCCGGGCAGTGATTCCGTCATCACTTGAATGGCGGGCAGCGCGGACTCATCACCCATGAACAGATGCCAGTCCGCGGCCGGGTCGGGGAAGATCTTCCCGCGCGGGCCGATGCCCTCGATGCGGTCACCGGGACGAGCCGATCGGACCCAGCGCTCGCCCGGCCCCGCACCGTGCAGAACCACGTCCATCATGATCATCCGGGCAGCCCGGTCGAAGTGCCGGATGGTGTAACGCCGCCGCACCGGCTTGCGGCCATCGGCGGCAACGAGCACCATGACGTCCTGGCCGGGCTGGTAGCTGAACCCGTCCAGTTCGGCGGCGGTTAGCTGCAGCCGCTGCATGTGCGGGGTCAGGGTGACGGCGCTCGCCACCTCGAAGTGCAGCTTCCTGGTGTCGGCGAGCGGACCGGTCAGCTGGGCAAATGGATCGTCCAGCGCCGCCACGACGGCCTGCGGCACGGCGTCGGTCATCAGGTCTTCCGCCTTTCTGCGCGGCCCGCCGCCGGTCGGCCCGACTATCGGAGGAACGCGGCGACACCGCCGGAGCCCCAGCGTATGCGAGTGCGCTGGCGCGAACCGAGGCTGGTGCCCGCCGCCGTTTGCGGTCACAATGGGGGCGATCAACGGCGATCGAGGTTGTGGTGGGCGTGATGAGCG
>JASHSZ010000670.1 GCA_030040815.1 Streptosporangiaceae bacterium | reverse complement strand
TCGATCCGGTGCGGCGTCAACAGCGACCCCGCCGTCCAGCAAGGGCCAGACTTCATCGACCCCGACCGCACGATCGACCGGCTGCGCGCTATGGCGGATCGGCTTCGCGAGGTAGTTGCGGCGCGGGGGACGGTGCTGCTCGGGACGGGCCACCCGGCCGGGCTGCTGGGCATTCACGCGGCGCTGTCGAGGCGGCTACGCGCTGCGGGCTGCCGGGTGCTGACACCCGCGGCCGGCTGGCGAGGCCGCCTGCTGTTCGATGACGTGGCGCAGGGCGGCGAGCTCAGGTATTTCGACCGCGTCGCGGTTATCCAGGTGTTCGGGGGCCTCGCGCATACCCACGCTCCCGCACCAATGCAGGCCATGCTCGCCGAGCTCCGCCAGTCCGGCGAGCCCATGCCGGATCTCGTGATCGCGGATCACGGCTACGCCGGTGCGGCCGGCGAGGCGGGATTGCTGGTGGTGGGCTTCGCCGACTGCAACGACCCGGCGCTGTTCATCGGTGCGGCCGAGGGCCGGATCGACGTGTCGGTACCGCTGGACGACAACGTGCCACCCGACGCGTACGAGCCGATCACGGCGTTCCTGCTGGCGCAGGCCGGCCTGTAGCGCCGGTACCGGACCCGCCCCGGTACGCCCGGAGCACGGCGGCCTGTCCGAACGGTGCTCGGGTGGCCTCAGTCGGCCGATCTCGGGCTCAGGCCCAACGGCCGGGACCTCAGGCTCAGGTGCGGCGGGCCGGGCCGGTGCAGCACGAAGATGCCGTTCGTGCTGAACAAGACCCGGTACCCGTGATGTTCCAGCAGAGCCACATCCGCGCGCTGCTCGGCGAGGGTGGAGAAGCCCAGCTCGTGCCGCCAGGTATCGGCGACGACCCAGGGCGCGGCGAACGCCGACGCGTACCCGTCTCCGTCCCACATCAGCACCGTGTCCCG
This sequence comes from Streptosporangiaceae bacterium, assembly GCA_030040815.1. The sequence continues at coordinate 11,284 of JASHSZ010000670.1, read as the reverse complement.
GCTAGAAAGCTCGGCGCCAACGCGGTTGGCGGCCGCTACCACCACGCCGCTCGGCACCTTCGCATCGGCCGCCGCGATCGCCTTCTCGCGCGGGTCCATCTGGTAGAACTTGGCCGACAGCATCCCGTCGAGGGCGAAGTCACGCACGGAGTACAGGGCTGCCAGGGAGATCGCCGCGCAGCAGGCGACGGCGACGACGCCGGTCCCGATCCGCCGGACCGGCTCGAGCGCGCGGACGGCCTCGGGGCTGGCGACGGCGGGCGCTGCGTCGGCACCGGTACCCGTCACCGGCGTGGGCGTGCCGCTCGCCAGCGCGGAGCCCGCACCAACATCCTGCGCAGGCACCGAGCCTGCGCCAACATCCTCCGCAGGCACGGAGCCTGCGCCGGCTACCTCGGTCGGCACAATCTGCCCAGACACCGTGCGGGGAGACTCCATGTACCGCCAGATGCGGGTGGCCCACCGGTCGAGCCGGACGGCGCCGTCGACGGCGGCGAACGCGAGGATGGCGACGACGAACGCGTTGTACTGAAAGTGCGTGCCCCACCAGTGGACATACGCAGGGCCGGCCAGCATTCGCTCGATGAGCAGCGGAAGCGCTGCCAGCGTCAGCGGGGACAGCAGCGGCAGGAAGCAGAAGGCCAGGAATAGCCACTTCCATGTTCTCAGCTTGACGCTCGGCGAGACCATCAGCTGGAAGAACTGCCCCGGGTGGCTGAGCAGGTGGCCGAGAACCTGCGGAATGTTCTGTCCCAGGGCTGAATACGCCCAGTAGTAGTTGGCCCGGCCGCCAAACGCAGGGATGAGCAGGCTGGTGGCGACATAGGTATAGGCGACGCCGACGACGATCAGGATGAGCCCGACGAGGCGCTGTCGGCGAACAGTCGGCGAGAACGAGACCGCGAGCGTGACTCCGATGCCAGCGACCAGCAGGCCCATATCCTCCTTGACCAGCAACAGAAAGCCCAGCGCAATGAGCCCCGCGCGGAGCTTGCCGGCCTGCAGTCGCTCGAGCGCAATGGCGGTCAGCACCGGAACGAAGGCGACCTCGTGATACTCGAAGGCCATCGCGGCGGCCAGCGGCCAGCTCAGGCCGTAGCCGACGCAGGCCAGGTAGGCAGCGGCTGTCGCCTTCTGGCCGCTGCCGCCCATCAACCGCCGGGTGTAGACCCACAGCCACGGGATGGCAAGCGCGAATAGCACAGCCTGCGTGACGAGCAGGGTCTGCGGGCCGTCATAGATCCAGTACAAGGGCGCGAGGGCCATGTCTATGGGCGAGAAGTGATCGCCAAGCACGGAGAAATTCGGGCCGAATCCGTCGTGCAAGCCCTTGATAATGGAGATGCCGAGGTGAAAGTGAGCGTACGAGCGCATGGCCTGGTCAAAGATGATCAGGTCGTAGTTGCTTTCATTGTACGTTGCGTACGTTACCAGCGTATAAACAGAGTAAATCGCAGCGATAATGGCGGTGAGCGCGCTTACGCCCAGCACGTGTGGATGATTCCACCTGCTCAGCCGCCCCGCGGTCCGCCGACGGCTGACCGATAGCGGCCGCGCTACCGCCGATTCGATGCTCATGTCGGCTAAGACTACTAACCGGATTCTGTGGCCAAGACCTAAAACAACCTTTCTGAGCTAAAACAGATGGTAAACAAATGCGCAAAGACGCGAGCCTCACCTCTATCGCTCGAAGTGAGCGGGCACGTGAGCTCACGTCGGGCGGCTACTCCATCGTGATCGCCGGGCTCGGGTCATGCGCGGTCAGGCCGCGCAGAGCAGTTACACCTTAGCGGGACTTCCGAGCCCGCCTGACGCGCTGGCCGGGCATCGTCCTCGCTCGTCAGTAGGCGACGGCGGAGTAGCTGCCGACCTTCCACAATGCATGCTCGCTGTAGACGCTGCGCACGGTGCCTGACCTCGCCCGCATGACCAGGGAGTGAGTGGTTGCCCCGCCGGCTCCGCGGTAGCGCACGCCGGCCAGCAGATCACCGTCGGTAATGCCGGTCGCCGCAAAGAACGCATCGTCGGACGCCACCAAGTCGTCGGTCCGCAGCACCTGGCTGAGGTCATGCCCGGCGGCCAGCGCCCGCTCGCGCTCGGCGTCGTCGCGCGGCGCGAGTTTGCCCTGGATCACCCCGCCGAGGCACTTCACCGCGGAGGCGGCGATGACACCCTCCGGTGTGCCGCCGACACCGAGCAGGAGGTCGACTCCGGAGCCGTCCCTGGCGGCCAGGATCGCTCCGGCGACGTCGCCGTCGGTGAGCAGCTTGATCCTGGCCCCGGCCTCGCGAACCTGGGCGATCAGCTCCGCGTGCCGCGGCCGGTCCAGGATCACCACCGTCACGTCGGATGGCGCGCAGTTCTTGGCCCTGGCCACCGCGCTGACGTTCGCGGCCGGCGGCGCGTCGATGTCCACGGCGTCGGCCGCCTCCGGGCCGGTGACGAGCTTCGACATGTAGTAGACCGCCGACGGGTCATACATCGAGCCGCGGGCGCTGACGGCGATAACCGAGATCGCATTCGGCATCCCGTTGGCGGTGAGCCGGGTCCCGTCAATCGGGTCCACCGCGACGTCGCAGAGCGGGCCGCTGCCGTCGCCGACGCGCTCACCGTTGTACAGCATCGGGGCGTGATCCTTCTCACCTTCGCCGATCACCACGATGCCGTTCATCGACACGGTATTGATCAGCTGCCGCATCGCGTTGACGGCGGCCCCGTCGGCGCCGTTCTTGTCACCACGGCCGACCCACCGGGCCGACGCCAGCGCACCGGCTTCGGTGACCCTGACCAGCTCCATGGCGAGGTTGCGGTCGGGCGCGTGCCTGCCGGGCTCTGGTGCCGCGAAGTCCGCCTGACCAGCCTCCGCCGCGCCGCCGGCGACGCCCGGCGCTCCCGCCACGCCCGCCATCCCGGCGTCCTGCCGCGCCTGACTGTCGCTCATAGCCATCACACCTTCCGCAGGAGCGCCCCTGGTGAAATCCTATGTATCGGCTGGCCGCCCTGGCCCGCCGCCCGGCACGGGGCGTCGAGGTGAATGACTACTCAGCAAGTAGCGGGTCGCGCCGCCGACCGCGGCGCGTCGACCCGGGCCGCGCTGCTAGCGGCCGCGCGCCAGGTGTTTATGAACCAGGGCTACGCGCAGGCCGGAATCACGGACATCGTGGAGCAGGCGGGCGCCAGCGTGGGCAGCTTGTATCACCACTTCACCGGTAAGGCCGACCTGTATCTGGCGCTCTTCGAGCAGCTCAACGATGAGCACGAGGCCCGAACGCGCGCGCTGGTGCGCGACTGCCGAGACGCGGGCGTCAGCGATCCAATGCACCTGCTGCTCGCCGGGGCGCGAGGTTACCTTGAGGTCTGCGTCGAGCAGCGGGATGTCGTCGCCATGTTTGCCCGCGGCGACGGGCCGCCCGGCTTCCACCTGATGTGGCGAGAGCGGCTGTCGGACTGGGTACGCCGGAACACCGAGTTCTTTGCACGCAGTGGCGAGCCGCTGGATGAGGCTGCCGCGATCGTACTGACCGGCGCCATGCTGCTCGCGGCCGCGGAGGTGTCCGTGGCGGCAGACGTCGAGCACGCGAGACAGCGAGCCGAGGCGGTGCTCGCCGTGCTCGGCCGGCTGCACGTCCGGCCGTCCTAGCCTGGCCGCGCAGCGGCCAGGAGGGCGAGATCAGAACGGCGCGCCCGGTGCGTCAGACGGCTTGTTCTGCTTGGCGAGCGCCGCCGCTAGCCGGGCGCGGGCGCCCTCGAGCCATTCCTCGCAGATGGCGGCGAGTTCCTCGCCTCGCTCCCATAGCTGCAGCGACTCCGCCAGGCTGAGGCCGCCCGCCTCCAGCCGGGTGACCAGCTCGGTTAGCTCGTCGCGTGCCTGCTCGTAGGGCATCCGGCCGGCACCGTCCGGCGCGGGCCCACTGGCGCCGCTGCCCGCGGCGCGGCCCGCTGTACTGCCGTCCCTCGATGCCACTCCGTCAGCCTAGCGGCCGGTCGCCCTGCCGCTATCTAACCCGCGGTCACCTGCAGCTGATCGTCCGCGAACCGGACGGTGAGCGACTCGCCGCGAGCTACCTGGCTCGCGGATAGCACAACGCTGGCGTCCGCGTGCTGCACGATGGCATATCCGCGGCGGAGCGTCGCCGCCGGAGACAGCGCGATCAGCCTGGCATGCAGATGAGCCACGTCATCCCGGGCCCGGCTGACCGCGGTAGCCGTCGCCAGCCGCGCGCGTTCGGTCAGGCTCTGTACCTGCTCCTGCCGCCGGTCGAGCTCGCGCGCCGGGCTGGCTAGCACCGGGCGTGAGGTGATCGCCGTCAGCCACGAGCCCTCGCGGTCCAGCCGACCGGCCATTGACCTGCGGGCCCGATTCCGCAGCTGGCCGATCAGATGGAGTTGCTCCGCGACGTCCGGGACGGTGCGCCGCGCCGCGTCGGTGGGCGTCGAGGCGCGGACGTCAGCCACCAGATCGAGGAGCGGCACGTCCTGCTCGTGGCCGATCGCGCTCACCACCGGCGTGACGCAGCCCGCTACTGCCCGGACCAGATCCTCGTCGGAGAACGGCAGCAGGTCCTCGATGGAGCCACCGCCTCGGGCAACGATGATCACGTCCACCGCCGGGTCCGCGTCGAGTCGCTGGAGCGCGCCGATGATCTCCTCACTCGCGTGCAGGCCCTGAACGGCCACGTGCTCGACGCGAAACTGGACGGCTGGCCACCGGCGCGCCGCGTTCTGCCTTACGTCGCGCTCGGCCGCTGAATCACGACCGCAGATCAGCCCAACGGAGTGCGGCAGAAACGGCAGCCTGCGCTTGCGTTCAGCAGCGAACAGGCCCTCGGCAGCGAGTGCCGTCCGCAGCCGTTCGATCCTCGCCAGCAATTCGCCGATACCGACGGCCTTGATCTGGGCGGCGCTCAGCGCAAAGGAACCCCTCGCGGCGTTGAATTCGGGCTTGGCCCAGATCACTACGCGGGCACCCACGCCGGGCGGCGGGCTGGTCGCGTCGAGCACGGCACTGGTGCAGATCACCCGCACCGAGACGGCCGCCACGGGGTCGCGCAGGGTCAGGAACACGGTGCTCCCGCGTCTGGCCAGCTCGGCGATCTGGCCCTCGACCCAAACCCGGCCGAGGCGCCCGATCCACTCGCCGACCAGCCGCAGCACCGTGCGGACCGGGACCGGCGATTGCTCGGACGTCTCTAGCGGCACTGCGCGACGCCGTACTCGCCGGGGGAGAGGACGGCCCGAAGCCCTCCGTGGGTCAGGGCGGTCACTCGCCGGACTCGATCTTCAGGATCCGGCGCTCAATCATGCCGATGACCTCCGGCCGCTGGGCGTTCTTGCTCTCATGCACCAGCAGGGCCTGCAACTGGTCGACATCGAGGCCGCGCAGCCGGGCCCGGATCACCGCGACCGACATGGTGCTGAGACCGGGCAGCGGCAGTTCGTGGATGACGAGACTGGCCCCAACGGGGACGTTCCCCGTCAGTGGTTGGGTGGCAACCGGTGTCATGGTCGCCTGCCGCACGCTCGGTGCGCCCGTGCCCGTCGGACCCGGACCCGCCGCATCCGGCGTGAGCACGACGCCGCCGGGCAGTTCCTCCGCTGCCAGCAGCCGGACGTTGCCCGTCTCGTCGAGCGATCGCCGTGACTTGCTCCCCTGGGCCACCCCGGCTGGGCTCCGAAGCGCGCGCCGCCCCGGCGCGGCGTGCCTCGGATGGCTGGCCGCCGAGCTGGCCTGCGGCCGGTCGGCGGCGAGCAGGATCTTGCCGATTCCGGCGAAGAAGGATCGCAGCGCCAGCGTGGGTGCCTTCTTCAGCTGGTCTGGAACTTGCGGGCTCCCCATGGATGATCGTTCTCCCTCACCTAGCGGCGCCGTGGCGAGGCCGCGCCACCAGTTCTTGCCCCGTTGGTGACCAGCATGCCAGGCAAGCCCGCCTGGAGCGCGCACCAGCGGGCAAAACACGTTTGCGGTCGCGGGATCGGGGCCGCTCGGATCGGTACTGCGGGACGATGGGCCCGGGTTGGCAGCTGTCCCGGCCCCTCTAAACTAGGGACCATGCCTGACCAGTCTCGCCGTGTCCTGCTGGCAAAGCCGCGCGGCTACTGCGCTGGCGTAGACCGGGCTGTGCAGACCGTGGAGCAGGCCCTGGCGCGGTACGGCGCCCCCGTGTATGTCCGCAAGCAGATCGTCCACAATGTGCACGTCGTGCGCACGCTCGAGGAGCAGGGCGCCATCTTCGTGGACGAGACCGAAGCGGTTCCGGAGGGCGCGATCGTGGTGTTCTCCGCGCACGGCGTAGCTCCGGACGTGCGGCAGCAGGCCGCCGATCGCAGCCTGCGGACCATCGACGCGACGTGCCCGCTGGTCGCCAAGGTGCACAACGAGGCGCGCCGGTTTGCTGCCCACGGCTACGACATCTTGCTCATCGGCCACGAGGGTCACGAGGAGGTCGTCGGCACAACCGGCGAGGCGCCGACCCACATTCACCTCGTGGACGGCCCTGAGGGCAGCGAGACCGTGCAGGTCCGTGACCCGGCGAGGGTTGCCTGGCTGTCGCAGACGACCCTGTCGGTCGACGAGACCGCGCATACCGTGGCGGCGCTGCGCGAGAAGTTCCCGCAGCTAGTCGACCCTCCTAGCGACGACATCTGCTACGCCACCCAGAACCGGCAGGTCGCCGTCAAGCAGATCGCCACCGAGTCCGACCTAGTGATCGTCGTCGGCTCGCGGAACTCCTCCAACTCGGTACGCCTGGTGGAGGTCGCCCGCGATGCGGGCGCGGCCGCCGCGCATCTGGTCGATGACGCGTCCGGCATCGACCCAGCGTGGCTGGAGGGCGTCGGCACGGTGGGAGTGACCAGCGGCGCGTCCGTGCCGGAGGACCTCGTCTCGGGCGTGCTCGGCCGACTTGCTGAGTACGGGTTCGGCGCCGTCGAGGAGGTCGAGGCGGTGCACGAGCGGATGACCTTCGGCCTGCCGCGAGAGCTGCGTCAGCCAGCCGCCGGCCAGCCGGGCTAGCTCGCGAGGCGATCGCGCCGGGCTCGTTCGCGCGGGCGTCTCCGACGCCCGGTGAGGTCGGATCGAAGGTTTCGCACGCACTGCGGCAATCCCCGGTACAGGGCGATCACGAGGCCGGCGAGAGTGCCCGCGAACAGCCACGGCGCCACCCCGGCCAGCGTCAGCAGGGTGCCCTCGGCCACCGGCAGCAGCGTGCCGTGGTGCTTGAAGGCAGGGGTGGTGGCGAATTGCGCGACGACCACTGCGGCGAGGAAGATTGCCGGTACCGAGATCACCAGGCCGAGCAGCGCCTGTGGCCTGGCACACCGGGCGGCCACGCAGGTCGCTGCGCAAAAGCCCAGGCCAGCCACGACGTCGCTGCGCAGCCAGGCGGCGAGCAGACAGCTGGCGAGGAAGGCCGCGAGCAGGCTGCCCAGCACCCCCGCCGACTCCAGCCGACCAGGGAACGGGGTCTGCGCTGCGCCGGCCGACCAGGTCGTCGCCGCCGGCGGGGCGGGCGGCGGGCGGCCGCCGCTGTAACGGCGGCCGCCCGACCGGTTGCTGCTGTAGCGCCGACCGCCGGGTCGGCTGGCCGCTGGCAAGGCGTTGGCGGCCTGGTCGTCGGCCACCTGCTGCTCCATCCCGCCTCCCAGCCGCTGCGCTAGCCAGCGGCGCTGAAAGCCCGCCCCCCAAGCAGAGGAGTCTGCCCAGCTGGGTCGGGCTCAAGACCCGGCGGCGGCACGAGTTCCGGGCCCGCCTCGACGAACAGCTCGGGCGCCGACAGCGGTCGCACCGTCTCCTCGACCGGTCGAGGCTGCTCCAGTTCGGCCTCGACGACGCCGAGCTCGCTCAGCTTGCGGGCGCTGACCAGGACCCGGCTCTCGAGTGAGCCGACGGCGCGGTTGTAGGTCGATACCGCCGTCGTCAGCGCCCGGCCCAGCCCGTCGACGTGCCTGCCCAGGCCGGCGATCCGGTCGTAGAGTTCCCGGCCCAGCTCGAATACGGCGCGGGCGTGGTCAGACAGGGCGGCCTGCTGCCAGGCGTACTGTGCGGTACGCAGCATGGTGACCAGCGTGGTGGGCGTCGCGATGTGCACCCGGCTCGCCATCGCGTACTCGAGCAGGGCAGGGTCGCGCTCGAGGGCGGGCGCCAGGAAGGCCTCGCCCGGGATGAACAGCACGACAAACTCGGGCGACGGGCTCAGCGCGGCCCAGTAGGCCTTGGCAGCCAGCCGGTCGACGTGCTCGCGCACGTGGCGCGCGTGCGCGGCGAGCCGGTCAGCGCGGACACCTTCATCGGTCGATTCGGCGGCCTCCAGGTATGCCGCCAGGGAGACCTTGGAGTCCACGACGACGTTTTTGCCGCCTGCCAGCCTGATCACCATGTCCGGGCGCACGGTGCCGTCCGCCGTGGTGACCCCGACCTGTTCGTCGAAGTCGCATTTGCTCGCCATGCCGGCCAGCTCGACGACGCGCCGGAGCTGCATCTCGCCCCACCGGCCGCGGGCCTCTGGCCTGCGCAACGCGGTGACGAGCGCCTGCGTCTGGGCGCGCAGCTGGTCGGAGGACTGCCGGGCGATCGAGACCTGCTCGGTCAGCGCCGCGTGCGAGGACCGCCTGGCCGCCTCTGCCTCCCTGAGCTGGACCTCCAGCCTGGTGAGCGTGTCCCGCAGCGGCTGCACGAGCCGCTCAACGGCCGCCTTGCGGCTGTCGAGCTCGCCCGCTGCCGTCGCGCTGGCGGCACTCAGTCGGCCTTCGGCCAGCTCCAGCAGCGTCCTGACGCTCCGGTCGAGCGCCTGGGCGGACAGTGATTCGAAGCGCTCCGCGAGCTGACCGTCGACCAGGGTGGCCTTCTCCTGAGCGGCGCGCTCGAGCAGGACAGCCCGGTCTCCCGCGGCCCGGGCCCGCTCGTCGGCGGTGGCGGCGCGGGCGGTGAGGTCGGCGGTCGCGCGGGCCACCCGCCGCTGGGCGAGCAGGTAGCCGAGCGCTGCGCCGATGGCGACGCCGAGCAGCAGCCCGATGAGCAGCAAGATGGCGTTCATGATCAGCATGGTTACAGGCGACCACCGACAATTTCGGGCGCGACACGCGCGACACGCCCAGGCGACTTCGCGCCCTGGTCGGCGCGGCCGGGTAGGAATGACAGCTCCAGGCCCCAACCTGACCGCCACACACCCAATAGCGACGGTAAATCACCAATAGTGACCAGCTGAGTCAGAGTTCGTTACTTGTTGTACCTTTTGCCCCGGACGGTTCGGTCGCCATTGGTCCGGAGCGGTCGCCATTACCCCATTGACCGGAGCCCTGGTTGCCCGGCTGGGCGGGTGCTGAACCTGACGGCTCCCAGCGCTCGCCGACCGGGCCAGGGCACCGCGAGCTGCGCGGCGCTGAGAGCCGAGCCCGGCCCGTTCCCCGCCGTGCATAGAATTTCCCGGTGAGTCTGGCCATCGGCATCGTCGGCCTGCCAAACGTCGGCAAGTCCACCCTGTTCAACGCGCTCACGCGGGCGAGCGCTCTGGCGTCCAACTATCCCTTCGCGACGATCGAGCCGAACGTCGGCATTGTCGGCATCCCCGATCCGCGGCTGGAGGCGCTGGCCGGGCTCTACGACTCCGCCCGCATCGTGCCCGCCACCGTGCGATTCGTGGACATCGCGGGGCTCGTGCGGGGCGCGTCGACCGGGCAGGGCCTCGGTAACCAGTTCCTGTCGCATATCCGAGAGACCGACGCAATCTGCCAGGTCGTGCGCGTATTCACCGATCCGGACGTCAGTCACGTGGACGGTGACGTGTCGCCGGAGCGGGACATCGAGACCATCGCGACCGAGCTGATGCTGGCCGACCTGCAGACCCTGGAGAAGGCCACGCCGCGGCTGGCCAAGGAGGCCAAGTTCGCCAAGGACCCGGAGCGGGTCAGGGCCGCCGACGCAGCGGCCATGGCCCAGGAGCTGCTGGACGGCGGCACCACCTTGTTCGCCGGCGCCGGGCGGGCCGGGCTGGATCTCGCCGACGTGCGCGAGCTGCACCTGCTGACAGCCAAGCCGTTCGTCTACGTGTTCAATGAGGACGACAGCGAGCTGGGTGACGACGAGTTGCGCAAGCGGCTTGCCGAGATGGTGGCGCCTGCCGAGTCGGTGTTCCTGGACGCCAAGACCGAAGCGGAGCTCGCCGAGCTCGAGCCGGCCGAGGCGGCGGAGCTGCTCGCCGAGCTCGGACTGGGGGAGCCTGGCCTGGCGCAGCTCGCCAGGGCGGGGTTCGCGGCGCTGCAGCTGACCACGTTCCTCACCGCTGGCCCGAAGGAGGCGCGGGCATGGACGATCCCTGTCGGCGCCACCGCGCCGGAGGCCGCCGGGGTCATCCATAGCGACTTCCAGCGCGGATTCATCAAGGCCGAGATCGTCTCTTTCGACGACCTCATGGCGGCCGGCTCCATGGCCGCGGCTCGAGCGGCCGGCAAGGTCCGGATCGAGGGCAAGGACTACGTGATGCGCGACGGCGACGTGGTCGAATTCCGTCACCAAAGCGGATGACGAGGCCGCGTCAACATCGATCTCGCGGCGCAAATCGGCGGTCCTGGTCCGCAGGAGCGGGCCGAGCGCAGCTGCTCAGCTTGGCTCCAGGTGCGCTCGCGCTTCGTCGACCCAGCGGAGGGTGCCGCGCGCATCGCTTGCCACGGCTATCGCGGCCGCCTCTTCGACCAGCGCCAGCGCGTCGTCGCTATGGCCCTGCTCGCCGGCCAGGTAGGCAAGGGCGATGAGATTGGCAGCGACACCAGGCATGAAGCCAATCTGCCGGCGCAGATCCGCTGACTGCTCCAGCAGCGCCCAGGCCTGGTCGAGGTTGCCGGTTGCCTGGGCAGCGAAGCCAAGATGCCGTAGCGCATACGACAGCGTGAGCTTGGCGTCGGCCTGTGCGGCCAGGTCACGGGACTCCTCGAAGTAGGGCTGCGCAGCCTCGCTGTCGTCCCGCACGACCTGGTGGCAGCAGCCGATCCAGAACAAGGACTCTGCCTGGCCGCTGATGTCGCCCAGCTCGCGGTACAGCTTGGCCGCCTGCTCGAACAGTGCCAGCTCGCGCGGATCTTCGCTGCGCTCGTCGAGGAATCTGGCGTGCACGATGCGACCGCGGGCAAGGCACAGGCCGGCCTCGACCGCGTCGAGTTCGCGGTCCGCCGTCGGCAGCGCGCTGGCGTCACCGCCGAACACGGCGCGCTCGTACAGAAGCCCTGCTTGCTCAAGCCGATCCTGCGTGCTCATGGTGCAGTTCTATCGCGCCACCGGCGGAAACGCTAAGGG
>JASHSZ010000669.1 GCA_030040815.1 Streptosporangiaceae bacterium | reverse complement strand
GCCACGCCAGCGCCGAGGGCGCCCGCCGCGCCAAACACCACCACGCTGCGCCCGGCTAGGCCACCGTCGACCACGTTCCCTCCACTTCCGCGCGCCGTCAGCCGACGGAGAGCGATGCGACCAGGTAGGCGACGCCGAACGGGTCGTCGTCATAGCGGACCACGCACGACGGCCTCCGGCCGGCCGTCGCGCCGGCCAGCACCTGCCAGGCCGGGCGGCCGGTGGCCATCAGCTCCGCGGCCAGCGCGCCGTCGAGCGCCAGCAGCGCAGGCATGTCGCCGGTCCGGATAGCGCGGCCGACCTCGGCGTCGAACGGCTCGGCCCGCACGTCCAGGTAGCCCGGTGCCCGCCTGCCTCGGCGAGCGCTGCCGTCGGCCATCACGAGCAGCGCCACCTGCGAGGCGGCGTCGGCCAGTCGGGCGCCGAGCGCCGCACACGCGGCCGGCGAGGTTCCCGCCGCGACGGACTGCAGTTCACGGCGGCCACGGTACCCGGCCTCGTCCAGCAGCCGGCTGCCGAGGCCGATCGGCAGCGGCAGCGGCGGAAGCGAGTCGAGCCCGGCCCCGCCGGCACTGCCGCCTGGCGCGCGGAGGGCTGGCGCGTACGCCGTCACGTCCAGCCTGGCGCGCGGGTCGAAGGTCCGTTCCTCGCCCGCGACACCCACGACGACAACGACGTCCGCGCTGGCCCGGATCAGCTCGTCGACCGCCTCCCGGCAGGCCTCCCGCAGCTCGGGCACCACCGGGTCGGCGCCGGTCAGCTCGCGGGCGAGCAACGGCGGCGAAGGGCACAGGGCGGCTGCGATGAGCATTGGCTACGCAAGTCCCCGCACGGCCCGCGCGGGCGGACGGTCGCCGCGAATCGCCGCCACCATGTCCACGACCTGGCGCGTCTCCCGCACCTGATGGGCGCGGAAGATCCGGGCGCCATGCCACGCACACACCGCGGTCGCTGCGAGAGTTCCGGGCAGCCGCTGCTCCAGCGGCAGGTCCAGGGTCTCGCCCACGAAGTCCTTGTTGGACAGCGACACCAGCACCGGCCAGCCGGTGTCGGTCAGCTCGGCCAGCCTGCGGGTGACCTCGAGGGACTGCCAGGTGTTCTTGCCGAAGTCGTGGGCCGGGTCGAGCACGATGCGGTCGGGCCGGACGCCGGCCTGCAGCGCGCGAAGGGCCAGTGCCTGGGTCTGCTCCAGCACGTCGGCCACGACGTCGGTGTAACCGACCCGGAACGGGCGGGTACGCGGGCGCTGCTGCCCGACGTGTGCGCACACGAGACCGGCGCCGAACTCGGCGGCAACCCCGGCCAGCCGATCGTCAAAGCCGCCCCAGCTGTCGTTGAGCAGGTCAGCGCCGGACTCGCAGGCGGCGCGCCCGGTCTCATGCCGCCAGGTGTCGACGCTGATCACCACGTCGGGGTAACTCGACCGGACGGCGGCGATGAAACCAGCCGTGCGGCGGATCTCCTCCGCGACGTCCACCTCGGCACCAGGCGCCGCCGGAATCCCGCCCACGTCGATGATGTCCGCGCCTTCGGCGATGACCTGGTGGACACGCTCGAGCGCGGCCGGCTCCGCCCAGGTCGCGCCCGGCTGGAAGAAGGAGTCGGGCGTGCGGTTGACGATCGCCATGATCAGCGGCTGTCCCGGCGGGAAAGCGTGCTTGCCGAGCCGGAGCACCCCGCGGCTGGCTGACTGGCCAGCCAGGTGCGGCACGCCCTCGCTCACCGGAGATGGACTGACGCGGCAGGCGGCCGCTCGGTAACCGGCACCGCCCTCGCCACGGGCTGAACCTGGCCGTCGGCGTCCCGGACGAATTGCCGCAGCCAGGTCGCGGCCGGCTGTCCGCCAGGCGCGCTGAGCCCTAGCCCGGCCGGCCCGAGCCCGCGGCGGCGCTCGGCGACCAGCAGCAGTTCGGCGGCCATCAGCGCCAGGTCGTGGTTCGCCCGATGCCGGTGCCCGCGGGCACCCAGGTCAACCTGGGCGACCGCGTCCAGGCCGTGCGCCGACACGGTATCCATGAGCGTCGCCAGCTCCACGCCGTAGCCGACCGGGATGGACAGCGACTCCATCAGGGTGCGCCGTGCCGCCCACTCTCCGGCCAGTGGCTGCACGACGCCGACCAGCTCCGGCCACCACAGGCTGATCAGCGGCCGCGCCACCAGCTCGGTCACCCGGCCGCCCTCCGTCGAGACCGATCCGTCGTTGTCCGTCCACAGCCGCGTGTAGAAGCCCTTCACCAGCTGCACGCTGTCATCGGTGAGCAGCGGGCCGAGCAGCCCGGTGACGAAATGCGGGCCCCAGCGAGTCAGGTCCGCGTCGACGAACACCAGCAGGTCACCCTTGCTGACCAGGAGCGACTTCCAGAGCGCCTCGCCCTTGCCGGGGAAGCTGCCGGCCGGCGGCAGCACCTCGGCCGTCCGGTAGACCAGGGCGCCAGCCCGCGCCGCCACCTCGCCGGTGTCGTCGCTCGAGTCGGAGTCCATCACGATCAGCTCGTCCACGAGCGGCACCCTGGCGACCAGCGCCGAGGCGATCGCGCCGACGACACCGGAGATCGTTCGCTGCTCGTTCCGGGCCGGAATGACGACGGTGATCGTGACTCCCAGCCGCAGCTTGGCGGCGAGCAGCTGGTCCTGCGGCCAGTCCTGCCAGCGCGACGTGCGGCGGGCAAGCCAGGCCTCGGTGCGGTCGTCCATCATCGGGCCAGCCTATCGACGCAGGTCGGCTCCGCGGTGGGCCGCCGGGTCAGCGGACCGAGCGGACCGGCAGCACCGCGACGGCGCCCGCGATGCCGAAGCATCCGCCGATGATGAACAGCACCCGGTAGCCGCCGAGATGCCCGATGATGAGCGCGGCGAGCAGCGGCGCGAGCACCTGCGGCCCGGCGTTGGCGATGTTGAGCACGCCGAGGTCCCTGGCGACGTTCTCCTGCCGCGGCAGCACGAGCGTCACCAGCGCGGCGTCGACGGATAGGTAGGTGCCGAACGCCAGCCCGGCGACCGCGGCGTAGAGCTCCACTGCACCGAACGTCGGTGACAGCACCGGCAGCACGCAGCCAGCGCCGGCCACGGCGGAGGAGACGAACACGAACGGCTTGCGCCGGTTGAGCCGGTCCGACAACGGGCCGGCGATGGCCGCGGCGAGCAGCGAACCGACGGCCGCGATCGCAGCCAGCACTGTGATGCCCTGCGCGGGACGCAAGCCGCCCGGCAGCCGGATGTAGTCAGTGAGGATGTACAGCTCGTAGCCGATTATCAGGAAGTAGCCCATGATGGACGCGGCCCGGCTGGCGAACACGCAGGCGAAGTCCCGGTGCCGGAGCGCGGACAGGAAGTCGGCTAGCCGGGCAGACACCCTGCGGGCGTTCCGCGGTGGCCTCGGCGTGTCCGCAGACGAGGCGTCGGTGGTGTTGAGCACGAAGGACACCGCGGCCGCGGCCATCAGCAGGCCCAGTGCGAGGTACCCCCAGCCGACACGCGCGGTGAACAGACTCGCCACGCCAACGCCCGCGACCCCGCCTAGCACCATGGCTACACCGGTGACCGCGGTGGCCGTGCCCCGCCTGGCCCGCGCCACCCGGTCCGGGATGACCGCGGTCAGCGGCGCCTGGTAGAGGTTCGCCACCGCCTGGGCGGTACACCAGCCTGCCAGCATGACCGGGACGGTCTTGATCTGACCGACCCACGCCAGCACGACGAGCAATGCCAGCGGCACCCCGAGTAGCCACGGGGCACGCCGGCCCAGTCTCGACCTCGTCCGGTCGGACAGCGCGCCGCCAATGGGGTTGAACACGAGCGCGAACGCGGCGCTGACGCCGGCGACGAGTCCGAGCACCGCGACCTTGTGCGGCCTGTCGATGTCCTCGATCTGCTGTGGCAGCAGCACGGACCCGACGCCGGTGTACAGCGCGGACAGGGCGCCGCCGGCGATGCCCAGATTGATCATCAGACGCCGGAACCCGGCGCGCCCGGCCACCACCGCAACCGTCGGCACGGGCGCGGGCTTCGCCACGTTCATCTCGGACATCGGAGCCTGCGGCGGTCAGCCGACCCGGACCACGGCGGTCAGCCGCACGTCCCCGCGGCTCCGCGCCGCCTCGACGACGTACTCGCCTGGCATCGTCTGCCAGCCGTCTCCTGCTGGCCGCGCGACCCACCGCTGGAAGGTGCGCTCGGGGAGGTCGATGGTGACGGCGCGGCGCTCTCCCGGCGCGGCGGTCACGCAGGCGAAACCGGCCAGCCACCGGTCGGGCCGGTCCGGGTCGGGCGCGGCCGGGCCGATGTAGAGCTGCACGACCTCGCGGCCGGCCCGCGACCCCGTGTTGCGCACGCTGACCGTGACCTGCCCCGCGTCGGCGCGGATCTGCTCGTACGCCCACGTCGTGTAGCCGAGGCCGTGCCCGAACGGGTACCGGGGCGCGATGCCCGCGCGCTCGTAGCCCCGGTAGCCGATGAACACGCCCTCGTCGTAGCGGAGCACGCCGTCGTCCGGCGTCGTGTCGAGGACCGGGCAGTCAGCCTGGCGGACTGGCCAGGTGGTCGGCAGCCGGCCGCCCGGCTCGGCGGCTCCGAGCAGCACGTCGGCCAGCGCGTGCCCGGCCTCCTGACCGCCGAACCAGGTGAGCAGCACGGCGGCGACGTCGTCGGCCCACGGCAGACCGACCGGAGATCCCGCGCTCACCGCGACGACCGTCCGCGGATTCGCGGCGGCGACCCGGCGTACCAGCTCGTCCTGTCGGCCAGGCAGCGCGAGCGTCGCGCGGTCGAAGCCCTCGGACTCGACCTCCTCGGTCGTACCGACGACGACCACGGCGATGTCGGCGGCGCTCGCGACCGCTTCCGCCTCGGCCAGCAGGTCGTCGGGCGCGGCGACCGGAGGCGCGTAGCCGAGCGACAGCGATACCACCTGGAATCCCGATGCCAGGCTGACGCGGCGCGTTAGGGACACGTCGGTGGCTGACGCGGCCGCAAGCTCCACCGCGATCCGGTGGTCCTGCGGGGACAGGAACGCGCTCGCCGCATCCGCGGTTGTGCGCTTGACTCGGCCGTCGAACAGGATCCGGCCGCCCGCCGTCAGGACGAAGTCGCCGGTGCCCTGGATGCTGAGCTGGTGGGTGCCGGCGACGTCGGCGGTTAGCCGGCCGGAGATCTCGACGCTCGCCAGCGTGGCGGCGTCGACGCCGTCCGGCACCTGCATCCAGCGCGCCGCGCCGGTTGCGAGCGCGGCCTCGTG
>JASHSZ010000084.1 GCA_030040815.1 Streptosporangiaceae bacterium | reverse complement strand
GAACCCGCGGGTGCTCGTGGCGTGCGGGATCGATCCCGACCGGTACAGCGGTTTCGCGTTCGGGCTCGGCATCGACAGAACGGTCCTGATCCGCAGCGGCGTGACCGACATCAGGGACACCCTGGAGGGTGACGTGCGGTTCAGCCGTGCCTTCGGAATGGAGGCGTGATGCGGCTACCGCTGTCGTGGCTGCTGGAATACGCAGCCGTCAAGCTCCGGCCTGACGACGAGGCCGGCGTCGCGGACCTGGCCAGGCGGCTCACCGCCGCCGGCCTCGAGGTCGAGTCGATCGAGCCGGTCGGGCACGACATCGCCGGCGTGGTCGTGGCCGAGGTGCTGGAGATCGAGGAGCTGACCGGGTTCGGCAAGCCGATCAGATACTGCCAGGTGTCTACCGGCGACGGGCTGGATCGGCACGTGATCTGCGGCGCCCGCAACTTCGCGGTGGGCGACCGGGTAGTGCTCGCGGTGCCGGGTGCCATGCTGCCCGGCGGATTCGAGATCGGCGCGCGCAAGACCTACGGCCGGGTGTCGGAAGGCATGATCTGCTCGGCCGCTGAGCTCGCCATCGGCGATGATCACACCGGCATCCTGGTGCTGCCGGTCACCGCGCCGCTCGGCAGCGACTTCGTCAGCTACGCCGGGCTGCTCGATGTCGTCTTGGACATCAACGTGACGCCGGACAAGGGTTTCGCGCTGTCGGTCCGGGGAGTGGCACGGGAGCTCGCCATCTCCTACCGGGTACCGTTCACCGACCCGGCCGACGTCGGACTCACCGCAGACGTAGGCCTGATCTCGGCCGAGGTATACCCGACGAGCATCGCCGACACCACGGCGTGCGACCGGTTCGTGCTCCGTGAGGTTCGCGGGATCGATCCGGCTACGGCGACTCCGCTCGGCACGAAGATCAGGCTCGGCCGGGCGGGCCAGCGGTCGGTGTCGCTTGCCGTTGATGTCACGAACTACCTGATGCTGGAACTTGGCCAGCCGCTGCACGCTTTCGACCGGGCAAGGCTGACCGGCCCGATCGTGGTCCGCCGCGCGGCGTCTGGCGAGAAGCTCGAAACGCTGGACCACGTGGTCCGGGCGCTCGACCCGGAGGACATCCTCATCACCGACTCCTCCGGTCCTATTTCGCTGGCTGGCACGATGGGCGGCGTTGCGACGGAGGTGTCGGACTCCTCGCGCGACGTGGTGATCGAGGCGGCGCACTTCTCAGCCCGTGGCATCGCGCGGCAGAGCCGCAGGCACCGGCTTGGCTCGGAGGCGTCCGCGCGGTTCGAGCGCGGGGTGGATCCCGAGCTGCCGCTGCGCGCTTCGGCCCGGGCGGCGACGATGCTCGCCGTGCTCGGGGGCGGCACCGTCGTGCCCGGCTGCTCGATGGCAGCCGCAGACATCCAGCCGGTGACGATCGCGATGGCGGCCGACTACCCCGACCAGGTGGCCGGGATGGTGTACGGCCTCGACACCGTGCTGGGCAGGTTGCGGGAAGTCGGCTGCACGATGCTCCAGGCGCCAGCGGACGCAGGTGTCGAGCCAGCCGACTCCGTTGTGTCGCCGGACGGCTCCGCAGCCGGGGCGGACGGCATCGTGTCGGCCGAGGGCGCCGACACCAGCCCGGCTGGCCTGTCGACCGGACACCTGACCAGCAAGCACCCCCGGCATGACCACGGCAGGCACGACCGGCCGGAGTTGCTGCTCATGGTGACACCGCCGTCGTGGCGGCCCGACCTGACTGACCCGGCCGACCTGGCCGAGGAGGTCATCAGGCTCGAGGGTTACCAGCACATCCCGGTCCGGGCGACGCGGGCCATGGCGGGCAAGGGCCTGACCGACCGGCAACGGCTGCGCCGGACGCTGAGCCGAGCGCTCGCGTACGCCGGCTCGGTGGAGGTGATGAGCGATCCGTTCACGTCAATCGCGGATTTTGACAAGCTGCAACTGCCGGCCGACGACCCGGAGCGGCTGGCGGTCCGGCTGGCGAACCCGCTGAGTGACGACGAGCCGCTCCTGCGCACGACACTGCTCCCTGGCCTGCTGCGGACCCTGGTGCGGAACGTGGGACGCGGCTTCGGCGACATCACGCTGCACGAGTTCGGCCTGGTCTTCCGGCCGCGCCCGGACGCACCGGACGTCGCGCCGATCCTGCCGGTGGACCGCGGCCCGACGGTGCACGAGATCGCGGAGCTGGAGGCGGCGCTGCCGGATCAGCCGCTGCACGTCGCCGAGGTGCTGACCGGCCAGGCTGAGCCGGCCGGCTGGTGGGGGCCAGGCCGCGCCGCGGGCTGGCAGGACGCGATCGAGGCGGCCCGGCGGGTGCTGCGCGCCAGCCGGGTTCCATTCGACGTGCGAGCAGCCCGGCACGAGCCGTGGCACCCCGGCCGCTGCGCGGCGATCTTCGTGCGCGGCGATCAGGGCCACGAGTGGCTGGCGGGATACGCGGGAGAGCTGCACCCCAGAGTCGTGGCCGCATTCGGTCTGCCGCCGCGGACGGCCGCGATGGAACTTGACCTGTCGGCGATCGAGACCGCCGCCGACAGCCTGGGGCCAGTGCAGGCGCCCGCGCTGTCCAGTTACCCGATCGCGGTGCAGGACGTGGCGCTGAGCGTACCGGAGTCGGTGCCCGCGGCCGACGTCGAGCGCGCGCTCGCCGACGGCGCGGCGGCGGCCGGCGACGTGCTGCTGGAATCCGTGCGGCTTTTCGACGTCTATACCGGCGACCAGGCTGGCGCGGGCCGCAAGTCGCTGGCGTACACGCTGCGGTTCCGGGCACCGGACCGTACGCTCACGGCGGAGGAGGCTGGCGCCGCTCGGGACGCCGCGGTGGCCGAGGCCGCTCATCGCACCGGCGCGGTACTGCGCGGCGGCTGACGGGCGCACCCGCCACGCACGACGCCCCAGACGCCGTCACCGCGCCGCGCTGACGGTGTGAGCTGCACCCGCGATGCCGGAGTGGCGGCCCGTCGGCAGTCAGGGCCGACCGTTTCGCAGCGCTTGCCGACAATGGTCCGAACAATGGTCAATGGCCGATCTGCCTGCTATGTTCGTGCCGTCGCCCCGGGGGTGATGAGTCGGCGCGGCTCTGACCGGCCGGCTGCAGTTTGGGCGTCCGTCAGCTAAGGAGCTGGTCGCCGTGGCTCAGCGCTTCAATCCTCCGCCCGGCTGGCCCACTCCCCCCGAGGGATTCGTGCCCGGGCCCGGCTGGCAGCCGGACCCCAGCTGGCCGGCCGCGCCGTCCGGC
>JASHSZ010000668.1 GCA_030040815.1 Streptosporangiaceae bacterium | reverse complement strand
GAAAGGCAGGCCATGTCAACCAGCCCGCGTTCCATCCTTGAGCTGCCTTTCGGCCATCTGCCGGATCCTGACGAATTCATTCAGGCTGCCATGGACTGGCACTTCAACCCCGCCACCGGCGCGCCATTCTGGCTCGAACGCGCGAAGGCGCTGAACTTTGACCCGCGCACCGACGTGAAGACGCATGCAGACCTGACGCTGTTTCCCAATGTCACCGACGAGCTGCGTGATGTGGCAGTCTCCAACCTCATTCCTCGCGGGTACGGTCCGCGCCCCGACGTCATAGCCGTCATCGAGAGCGGCGGCACGACAGGGGCACCGAAGGCGCTCCCGCTCATGGCCGACTTCGCTCAGTTGATGGTCGACCGGGACGTGTGGATCTTCCAGCAGTACGGTCTTACCCGCGAGAAAAACTGGCTGTGCTTCTCGCCTGCTGGCCCGCACGGGGCGTTCGAGCAGGCACGGCGCGGCGCCAGGGCCTGGGGCGTTCTGGCCTTCGGCATCGATATGGACCCGCGTTGGGTCAAGAAGCAGATCGCGGCCGGCAATCACAAGGAAGCTGAGGCCTATACCGAGCACTTGCTCGACCAGGCGACATACATCCTCCGCACCCAGAACATCGGCTACATACGGCTAACCCCGCCGATCCTGGCTCGCATCGTGCGTCGCGACGAGATGGTGGAGCTCATACAGGAAACCGTCGAGTACATCCACTGGGGCGGCGCGTCCATGGATGTGGACACCCGCGACTACTACCGCACCGAGGTATTCGCGGGCATCACACTCGCGGGCTCCTACGGCACGACGATGGCGCTCGGATCAGGTGGCGCCCAGCGATTCGGCGCAGAGGACGCCGACGAGACGATCTTCGATCCGACGCTGAGCCCCTACACGACATTCGCGGTGAGGGACCAGCGCAGCGGCAAGCCTGTCGCCTACCACGAGCGCGGACAACTTGTCATCGACCACGTAAGCAAGGCGCTCTTGCTGCCGAACAACGCCGAGCGCGACGCGGTGACCCGAATCGCCTCGGAGAATCCGACCCAGATCGGAGACTCCATCGCCGATATCGCCCCGCTCCGGGAGTTCGAAGGCAGCAAGGTCATCGAGGGCGTGTACTGACATGACGACTCCGTCGCCAGGCGGGCTTTATCAGATCGAAGTACTCGGACCGTCCGGGCCCTACAGATCCCGGAAGCCGACAGCGATCCCTGACGTGACAGGGCACCCATTGGCCGAGTTGAGCATGGCCCCGGTGCCCTACGTCTCGCGGGCCATGTCCGCACTGCATAAGGCGACGACACCAGCACACGACTTGCGACTGGACGCGATCGCGCAAGCGGGTGCCGCATTCCTCCACGGCACCGTCGCGGGCCTCGCCGCAGCCGAGTATCAGCGGATGGTGGCGCGCATCTCCGGCCTGGGCATTACGGAAGTGCGATCTGCGGCGGAGAAGATCGCGGCCCACGCGTCGCACGCCTGGGAGTGGGCGCAGTTCGCCCGGCCACTTGGTGTCGCCGCTTCCCACGCCGACCCGGCCATCAGCGTCGCCGGCGGCCTGTGGGTGCGCCGCGGCGATGTCTTTGCCGTCCATGCAGCCGGCAACCATCCAGCGATCCACGGCGGATGGCTGGAGGCACTCGCGCTCGGCTACCGCGTCGCCGTACGGCCATCCCGGCGCGAGCCGCTCACGCCGCACCGTCTTGTGACCGCGCTTAGAGAGGCCGGATTCTCGCCGGACCAGGTGGTCTTGCTGCCCACTGACTATGACGCCGCCGACGAAATGATCGTCGCCGCGGACCTGGCGATGGTCTACGGCGGCCAGGACGTGATCGACAAGTATCGCGACGTGAACCTGTTGCCGCAGGGGCCGGGCCGCTCGAAGATCCTCATAACCTCCGAGGTCGACTGGCGTGAGCAAGCCGACCTGGTCGTCGACTCTGTAAGCCGTGGCGGGGGTACTGGCTGCACGAACGCAACCTCGATCCTGGTTGAAGGCGACGAATCCGTCGCCGCGGAGTTCGCCGAGTTGGTCGCCGACCGGCTGGCCAAGATCCCCTCATTGCCGCCCGAGGACGATGCCGCACTGCTGCCAGTGCACAGCATCGACCAGGCGCGACGCGTCGAGGCTTTCCTCATCGAGGCTTCGCGCGGGACGAAAGCTGTGCTTGGCGGAGCAGGCATCGTCGATGATCTCGGTGACGGCAGCGCTGCGTTGCGCCCCGCCGTTCACCTGCTGAGTAGCGCAGAAGGTGTGCAGACGTCGGGAATCGAGCTGGCGTTCCCCTGCGCGTGGATCGCACCATGGTCACGCAAGGACGGTGCCACGCCGCTGCGCAACACGCTCAACCTCGTCATCATGGGCTGGGACGATGCGCTCATCAGCGATGCAATCGCTGATCGGTCGATCCGGAACGTGTTCGTCGGAGAGTTGCCCAGCTACTTCGGTGCGCCCAATATGCCGCACGACGACTACCTCGCCGGATTCCTCATGAAGGCCAAGGGATATGCGCGCTCCACGCGCGTCTCAGCCAGCCTCAGAGGCGCTACTGCTCACGCGCCGGCATCATGACGTGCGCTAGGGCTACGCGCCCATGATCACATCACGCTCGCACGACCCCGCTTTCGTCGTGGGATCATGGACATTCCCCGATCCCGTAGTCCCGATGGCCACCGCGCTCTACGCGCTGCGGATCGACGCCGATACTGTTATCACCGAGCTCTCGGCCTCGGCAGTCGCGGTGTACTACGGCACTGTCGAACCGAACGGCGACAGCATCCTGCTCCTGCATAACGACATCGATCGGTCGGCGATGTCACGTCACAGATTCGGACCTGACGGATCACTGGTCGAGCAGGGACGCTGGTCCAGCGGAGGCAACGGCGGCAGCTACATCGCGTTCGACCAAAGCGGCCGGTACTTCGCTGTCGCTAACTCCCGCACCGGCTGGGCGGTATTCCGCAACGGGCCAACGCCGGAGTTGATAGCGAGCCTGGCCAACGAGGGTAGCGGTCCCCATCCGCGCCAGGCTGGCTCGCACCCGCATTGCGCCATATTCACGCCCGACAACGCCTGGATCTATGCGACCGACATGGGATCCGACGAGATACTCGCTTTCCCCTTCGACGCGGAAACAGGTCGCGTTGGGGAGAAGGTTCGCGCCTACCGTGCCGTTCCGGGTTCCGGCCCGCGCCACGTGCTGGCCCGCCGCGGCCTGATTTACCTGCTCAATGAGCTCGGCAACACGCTGGTGGTGCTTCAGCCCGAAGCCGACGGCACGCTGACCGAGGTTCAGTGCGTCTCGACGCTGCCCCCGGCGTTCGGCGGCGACAGCCATGCTGCCCATCTCGACATGAGCCGGGACGGGCGTCACCTGTACGTGTCCAATCGCGGTCACGATAGCCTTGTGGCCTTTGACATGAATATCGACGGACTGGTATCTGCCCGCCAATGGGTGCCGAGTGGCGGGAGGTGGCCGTGGTTCTTTACGCTGACGGACGACAACCGGATGATCGTGGCTAACAACCTGTCTCACAGCGTTGCTGTGTTCGAGATAGACGAGCTCGGAGATCTCCGCGCGGCGGATCAGGTCACAGTTCCCAACCCGGTTTTCATTGCGGCTTTCGCACCGGCGTAGGCCGAGTCGGCCGGCCCCGGTCTGCTCGCAGAAGCTGGGCGAGCTCGAGCTGATGGGGCCCTCTTGCCCTCGTTGTCCGCTCGGCGACCCTGATGGTGCGATACTCCGGCCATGCGTGCGGTCGCAGCCGTGATGCGGCTTCCTGTTCCGATGCGGTTTTATGTGGCCGGAGCTGTCTGTGCGGGGGTTCTCGGCTGCGTCGCCGGACTTGCGGTTGGCCTTCTCGTCAACCCGCGGACTGCCTGGTTCGCAGTCTTTGAGCTGGGAATTCCTGCCGCGCTTGCCGGTGGGATAGTCGGCTTGATAGCTGGTTCGGTTGTGCTCGCCCTGCGGCGATTGCGGCGGGCGAACCGGCGTCCGTAGCCGGGATTCTGTTGACGATCTATTCGAGTGCCCGGTGACCCCACAGTAACCTCAGCTGTGCCCTCGGCGTCCTGGCTGCGGTCGCATCGAGCGGTACCGACCCCGGCGATCTACGTGCGTGCCTCGGGGCGCGCGGCGAGCCGCGCATCGAGGCGAGGGTACACGTAGCGAATGTTGCGCTCGTAGACGTGCGTCTTGCGGTCGGCATCAAGCCTGGATGCCTCGACGTAGCGGCGCGTGTCATCGAAGTGGTAACCAGTGACGGGGTCGACGCCGCGCACCGCGCCGACCATTTCTGAGCCGAACAAGATATTTTCTGTGGGCACAACCTCGAGCAGCAAGTCGATGCCGGGCTGGTGATAGACGCAGGTGTCGAAGTACACGTTGCCGAGCACATTTGTCGCCAGGGGCGGCTGGCCAAGCATGTCGGCCAGGCCACGGTAGCGGCCCCAGTGGTAGGGCACGGCGCCGCCGCCATGCGGGATCACCATGCGCAGCTCCGTCAGATCGCGGAACAGGCTGCCCTCAAGGAACTGCATGAACACGGTGGTGTCGGCGTTGATGTAGTAGGCACCGGTGGTATGAAATGCGGGCTGCGTCGACGCGGACACATGCACCATCGCGGGCACGCCGAGTTCGATCATCGCTTCGTAGAAGGGGTACCAGGTCACGTCGGTTAGCGGCGGGGAAGTCCAGCGCCCGCCGCTGGGGTCCGGGTTGAGATTGCACCCGACGAATCCGAGTTCCTCCACGCAGCGGCGCAGCTCCCCGATGGACCTTTCGATGGGCACGCCCGGTGATTGCGGCAGCTGGCACACACCAGCGAAGCGGTCGGGGTAGAGGTTCGTGAGACGGTAGATCAGGTTGTTGCAGTGCTCGGCCCACTCTCTGCTTGCAGTCTCGTCGCCGAGATGGTGCGCCATCGCGGATGCCTGCGGCGAGAAGACTGTGGTGTCGATCCCGCGTTCGTCCATTAGCCGCAGCTGGCTGTTTTTCACAGCCTCGCGGAGCTCGTCGTCACCGATCGCTGGATAGGACGGTGCGGAGGTCCCGGCTTCCCAGGCCTTGATTTGCTCCTGTCGCCAGGCGGTGTGTGCGGAAGGCACCGTGGTGAAGTGCCCATGGCAGTCGATGATCACCTCGTCGCCCATAGGTTGGCGAGGGAGCCGCGCACTGGCAGATGGTCGCTCCGAGCGGATCGAACCAGGTGTTCCGGGGTGGCCGACGCTTCTTCCAGCAGTGCCCGGATGACTCCTCGCAAGTGTGCCCGCGTGGTGTTCTCGGCACGGTCAGGATCGCGGTCTGCCAGCGCGCCAACCACGTCGTCAAGCTCCTGCAGCGATTCCCGGGCTCGACTCATCCGCAGCGAGAGGCGGAACTGGTGCCGCACGATCTGTGCTTGCAGCCGATCCACTAGACCGCCCGCGACTTCGTGCTGGGCCATCCCGCGGACTAGGCCGTGGTGGACCTGGATGAGATCGGAGTACTTCATCAGCTCGCTGTCAGCGACGACGTCATGCATCAGCTGCTGGTTTGCCCGCAGGCTCTCGATACCCTCATCGGTCGCGGCCTCGGCGGCCTTGCGGGCGATCAAGCCGTCGAGAACCATCCGGCACTCCATGATCTCCACCGCCTCGGCCGCGGAGATCAGGCGGACTCGGGCCCCGCGATTCTGGACTCGTTCCACCAGACCCTCGACCGCGAGCGCGTCCAGCGCCAGGCGAGCGCTGTGCCTAGTGACGCCATATCGCTCGCTGAGGTCAGCTTCAACAAGCCGGGAACCGGGTGCGACATCCCCGCGGGCAATGTCCTCACGCAACCGGTGCTCGGCAATCCGGCGCCCCTCAGCGCCGCTACGCACCGTCTCGGCCATCTGTGTCATCTTCGCCACGCCCCGACGTCGGTCGATTACCCCACAACTTAGCTGCCAGGACGCACGAGTCGCGCCAGAAGTGTTGACAAAAGTGTAACGAGTTTCTACCTTCACAGTCATCTGCACCGCTTTCGAAGCGGGTCCGCCCTCGGTGCGCCACGCGGCGTCGTCTGACCAGTGTCGAAAGGTCGTGTAAGAGGTGCCTTCAGAGAGCCTGGCCGCGGCGATCGCCCGCGTCGGCAACCCCGTAGATCTGCTTCGGAACTCGCCGATCCGCCCGCACACGTTTCCGGTGACGCCGGAGTTCACCAACTGGCGCACCGAGCAGCGAGCGTGGCGAGACGGCTGCGCGCTGCTCGACCAGTCGCATCACATGACCGACTTGTACATCCAGGGCCCGGATGCGCTGCAGCTGCTCCAGGACGTCGGCGTCAACTCCTTCACGAGCTTCGGCGTCAACCGAGCGAAGCAGTACGTTGCGGTGAACCCCGGTGGCTACTTCATCGGTGACGCCGTTCTCTTCCATTTGGAGCCAGAGCTCTTCGATCTCGTCGGGCACCCGATGGTGCACAACTGGGTGCAATTTCAACTCGAGGCCGGCGCGTACCGCGCCACGACCGAGCGTGTAGACAACTCCTTCGACCGCATCTCTGGGCCACCTAAGACCTACAGGTACGAGCTACAAGGTCCCACGGCGTTGGCTGTGCTAGAGAAGGCGGCCGGCACGGTGCCCGACGTGAAGTTCTTCCACATGGCCGACTTCTTCATCGCTGGCCGCCGGGTGCGGGCCCTACGGCACGGCATGGCCGGACAGCCGGGATTCGAGCTGTTCGGGCCGTGGGAGGAGCGCGAGGAGATTCTGGCGGCACTGCTCGCGGCCGGCGATGGCGCCGGACTAGTGCGGGTGGGTGCGAAGGCGTACTCGGCCGCAAACCTCGAGTCAGGCTGGATGCCCGCACCATTCCCGGCAATCTATTCCGACGATGAAATGTCGAAGGCATATCGCCAGTGGTTGCCGGCTTCCGAGATGGGATCGCTAGGTGGAAGCTTCGATTCCGATGCCGTCACTGACTACTACCTGAGCCCGTACGACATTGGGTACGGCAGCGTCGTCCGTTTTGACCACGACTTCATCGGCCGCCCAGCGCTGGAGCAGACGGCCAACAGCCCCAGGCGCACCAAGGTCACGCTTGTGTGGAATTGCGACGACGTAGCCGACGCCATCGGGTCACTGTTCCGGCCGGGCATTGGCGCCAAGTACATCGACTTGCCTAAGGCTCGTTATGCGCTCCACCACATGGATAGCGTGCTGAAAAGTGGACGGAGCGTGGGATTCTCCCTGGATGTGGGCTACATCGCCAACGAGCGCATTATGGTCTCACTCGCCACTGTGGACAACGAGCACGCCGGGCCGGGCACCGAGGTGACAGTGTTGTGGGGGGAACGACCAAATTCGGCAAAGCCGCAGGTTGAGGTCCACGAGCAACGTGAGATTCGGGCTACAGTCGCGCCGATCCCGTACGTGCAGTTTGCGCGCGACCGGTACCGCCGATGAACTACCGCCCGCCCGCCTTGGCTCAGATGCCGAGTACAGGAGAAGCGTCTACCAGGGCTTACGTCCCCTGACCATGGAGTAGACAGGCGAGGTCGAGTGACACTCGATGTCAGTGAATCCGGCCTGGGTGAGCATCGACTCCAGGTCGAGGAAAGTGAACTGCTGTCCCGGAGTGCTGATGACCATCAGCACGGAAAATGCGGCCGCCGTCCGGGGTCCTGAGCCGTCGTCATTGAGCAGCATCTCATGCACGTTGATCGTGCCTCCCGAGGGCAGCAGATCGAACGCCTGCCTGGCCAGCGCCAGGCCGGTGTGCCGCGGCCAATCGTGGAAGACGAAGGTGATTCGTGACCGGCTGGACGCCCGGCGCCGCCGTCATCGAGCGTCTCCTTGAGGAACGGCGTCTTGAGCGCGTTCGGGGCGCTCACGCCAGTGGTACGCCGTGGCTCGACCGGGCCCGCGAAACTTTGGCCGCGGCGCGCACTATCGAGCAGGCCAGTCCCGACAGCGCGTTCGTGCTGGCCTACGACGCGGCACGTCAGGCATGCACGGCTCTGCTCGCACAGCAAGGCCTCCGTCGCATGACATCCGGCGGCCACTACGCAGTCGAGGAGTCCGTGCGGGCTCAGTTCGGAACCGTCATGCGCCCGTTCGGTGCCCTGCGACGCCGTAGCAACGAACTAGAGGACCCGCTGGACCCGGCCGACAGAGCCAGTGCCGCGGAGACCGCCGACGCGATCCGTGCCGCCACC
>JASHSZ010000667.1 GCA_030040815.1 Streptosporangiaceae bacterium | reverse complement strand
GCACGCGGCAGCGTCGTGGTGATTCACCACATGCCGGGTTACGACACGTCGACCAAGGAGATCGTCCGCAAGTTCGCCGCGAACGGCTATGCGGCGCTGATGCCGAACCTGTACTACCGCGAGGCGCCAGGCGCTAGCCCCGACGACGCCGCGGCGACCGTCCGGGCGAACGGCGGTGTACCCGACGATCGGCTCGTTGGCGATGTCGCCGGCGCGGCCAGCAGGCTGCGCGCGCTGGCCGGGTCGAACGGCAAGGTCGGCGTGATCGGTTACTGCTCGGGCGGCCGCCAGTCCTTCCTCGCCGCCTGCAGCCTCGAACTGGAGGCGGCCGTCGACTGCTACGGTGCCTTCATCGTGAAGCCGGTACCGGAAGGCCTGCCGCTCAAGGCCAAGCCGATCGTCGGCATGGCAAAGGACCTGTCCTGCCCGCTGCTCGGCCTTTTCGGCGCGGATGACAAGATGCCGACGCCGGAGGAGACCGCCGAGCTGTCCGCAGCGCTCGACGAGTTCGGCAAGCCGCACGAGTTCCACACCTACGAGGGCGCAGGCCACTCCTTCTTCTCGGTTGACCGGGTGGCATACCGGCCCGAGGCTGCGAATGATGGGTGGCAGCAGATCTGGGACTTTTACGGCCGCTACCTGGCACGCTGAGGAGCTCGCATGTGCACGTACACGACCGAGAAGATCGACATCACGGGCAGCGGCAAGGGCGCTGCGGGCTGGTTCGCGTTGAGCGACGCCACCGTGTACTTCGACCACCCCGTGCACGCGATGGCAGAGCACACGCTGAACATCGACTTCCGCAACCCGGCCAGGGGTCCGGCCGCGCGGGTCGCTGTGGAGCTGACCGCTGAGTCGGCGCGCGCCCTCGTCGCCGCCATCGAGGCGGCCCTCGCTGCGGTGCCGACGCTCGTCAGCTGAGCGCCGCTCGTGCTCGTCACCCGGTGGGAAGCCGGATCGACGGTGCCAGCTGAGCGCCGCGCGGCCGCCGGGCGCGGGTTGTCGGCAGGGCGTGCCACGATCGAAGCCAACCGCGGGTCGGGCGGGAGGACGCAGTGAAGTTCAGGGTCGAGCGCGATGTACTGGGCCAGGCAGTGTCGTGGACCGCACGGGCGCTGCCGACCCGGCCGGTCGTTCCGGTGCTAGCTGGCCTGCTGCTGCAGGCGGAGGGTGACCAACTCCGCCTGTCGTGCTTTGACTACGAGGTGTCTGCCAGAGCCGCGGTGCAGGCCGAGGTCGGTGAGCCCGGCGCCGCGCTGGTTCCCGGCACGCTGCTGGCCGAGATAGCCAGGAACCTGCCGGCGGCCGACGTCGAGGTGAGCACCACCGCCGAAATGGTCGTGCTGACCTGCGGCAGCGCCGAGTTCACTCTCGTGTCGCTGCCGCTGGCCGAATACCCCGCGCTGCCGGCAGTGCCCGACGTGGCTGGGAGCGTGGACGGCGGGCTGCTGGCCACCGCCGCAGCGCAGGTCGGGCCGGCGGCGAGCCGTGACGACACGCTGCCGATGCTCACCGGGGTGTGCCTGGACTTCGACGGGCCGGTCCTGACGCTGGCGGCGACCGACCGCTACCGGATGTCGGTCCGTACCATCGGCTGGAATCCGGCCGATCCGGGGGCACGCTTCTCCGTGCTCGTGCCGGCCAGGACGCTGGCCGAAGTGGCCAGGACGATGGCGCCAGGGAAGCCAGTCACGATCGCCGTCAGTCAGCCAGAACGGGACGATACCCGCCCGGCCGACGGGCTGATCTGCTTCGAAGGCGCCGGGCGGCAGCTGACCGCCCGGCTGATCGGGGCCGAGTTCATCCGGTACGAGGCCCGCTTCCCGGCGGGCTTCGCGGCCAGCGCGGAGCTGCCCGCCGGCCCGTTCACCGAAGCTGTCCGCCGCGTGTCACTGGTCGCCGACCGCGGTGCCGCGGTGCAGCTGGCCTTCCGCCGTGACGTCGTGGTGATCGAGGCCCAGTCCGCCGGGCGGGCACACGCCGTAGAGACGGTCCCGGCTCAGCTGGACGCCGACGATCAGGTCATCTCGTTCAACCCGCACTATCTGCTTGACGGCCTCGCCGCAGCGGCGCTGACCAGCCAGGGGGGCCCGGTCGACGGCCACGCCGCGGGGCGGATCCGGTTGCAGTTCACCGGTCCGGCCCGGCCGGCGCTCATCACGTGGCTCCCTGGTGACCACGACGCGCATTCTGAGTCGCACGACGCCGGCGTCGCAGCGGGGAACGGGGCCGGCTCCGCCGCAGCCGCCTCGTCCGGTCGGGGTGACGGTGGTGATCCAGAAGGCCGGCCGGCCTTCCGTTACCTCGTGGTTCCGCTGCGGGCGCTCGGCACGGGCTGACGGACTCTTACCGGCGGCGCGCGGCGCCCTTCCGCATCGGGCCGCGGCTGCCGCCGAAGATCCGCCGGAGCAGGCCGCGGATCACCGTGAAGATCGCGACCAGCAGGCCAAGCCGACCGGCCAGCGGCCAGCTCAGGCCGACCAGAATCACGTCGTAGACAAGCAGCCAGGCAATGAGCGCGGCCAGCGCCGTGACGGCGAAGCCGCTGGCATGGTGGTGACTTCCGCGCTGCCAGTCGTCGCGCGGTGCGGAACGCATCGGCGAGTCACCCAGCGGCCGGCTCGTGAGCTGGCGCGCGTGACCGACCCCAGCGCTCGGCAGCGGCACGTCGTCCGGCCGGATGTGGGGGAGATCGCTGGTGATGCGGCTGAGGTCGCGCTGCGTCTTCGAGGCGAACACCGCGTCCAGGCGCTGATTGAACTCCGGCTGCGTCAGCCGGCCGTGGGCGAAGTGCTCTCGCAGCTCGGCGGCCACCGCCTCGCGCTCTCTGTCCCCGATGCGCAAACTCGGCTGAGTTGCCATCTGCCCCTCCGTGGCACGACGCCGATCTTCCAATCGAAACGATATATCGCGACCACCCCGGACGGCAACCGCATGGACCTGCTTGGCTGCGATAGGCGGTGTCTTGTGGATCTCCGGCGGCGCGAATCGGCGCCCAGACGATGCCCGGCGGCGTTGTCGTCGTCGCCGGTAGGTCCGCTATTGGCTCCTCGTCCGCCTTGCCGGACCCCGCCCGGATCGCGCATCCACCGAGATCTACGACACACCGCTTAGTTCAGGAAGTAGCTGGCACCGCCGGTGGCCGGGTTGGTCACCATGGCCGACACCGAGATCGCGCCCGCGTGCGCGAACAGGAGCGTGACGGTGATCTCACGGCCCGAGATCATCTTGCCCGCGTGGGTGACAAGCAGGTGCGACCCGTTGGGATCCAGCCCGATGAAGCTCTTGGCCGGAATCGTGATGGCGCGCACGGTGCGCATGTCCATGACGTCAGAGCCGACCGGGGCGCGAAGCGTGACGTGGCCGCCGACGCTGATCCGCGCGCCGATCAGCTCGTCGGCCGGGCCGGTGTTCTGCACGTCCACGTAGATGTCGGTGACGCCGCTAGCGCTCGGCTGGGTAACCTGAGCCGAGCTCAGCGTGATGCTGGGGGGCGGCCGCGGCGTCGGGGCGTCGCAGCCGGCCGCGAGGCTACCGCCGAGCACGGCCAGCCCGCACACCGCGATCGCTCGAGCGAGCCGTCGGTGCCGGCCGGCGCGATGCATCTGGCCTGCGGCGGGACTACTAAGCATGACGACAGCACCTTACTGCGCTGGCCCCACCGTAGGCGCACTACGGGCTCGCCGCGCTGCGCGGTCGAACTGGCGCACTGCGGGCCGGAGCGGCACTGCCCCGTCGGACCGGGCACCAGGCCACGTGGCACTTCCCGCTGCACGCGCCGATCGCCGCCGACGCGGTGGCTGCCGCCATGACGGCGGCGCCGCTGCCGTAGCCGTCCGTGGGCTGCGGTCGCGTCCGCGATACGGCCGCGGACCGAGGAACGGCTGCGGATTGGAACGCACGCCGTTCCGATATGAGGTTCGGGTTAGGGTTTGTCCGTGCGACAGTTCACGACCCGGCCCGAGCTAGCCGGCACGTTCGGCATGGTGGCGTCGACGCACTGGCTAGCGTCAGCCGCGGGCATGGCAGTGCTGGAGAAGGGCGGTAACGCGTTCGACGCCGCGGTGGCCACGGGCTTCGTGCTGCAGGTGGTGGAGCCCCACCTCAACGGACCCGGCGGCGAGGTGCCGGTGATCGGGTTCGACGCTACGGCGGGACAGCCGTTCGTGCTCGACGGCCAGGGTCCGGCGCCGGCCGCGGCGACGCTGGCGGCGTTCGCCGACCTGGGCCTCGATCTCGTGCCCGGCACCGGGCTGTTGGCCGCGTGCGTGCCCGCCGCGTTCGGCACCTGGATGCTGCTGCTCGAGCGGTACGGCACCATGCGGCTGCGTGACGTCCTCCAGTACGCAATTAGCTATGCCCGCGATGGCTACCCGATGCTCGCCACGGCCAGCGACGCGATCGCCGCGGTGGCACCGACATTTGCCGAGCACTGGCCCAGTTCGGCGGAGATCTACCTGGCGGCGGGGGCGCCCGCCGCAGGCAGTTGGTTCGCCAATCAGCCACTCGCAGCGATGTACCAGCGGATCCTCGATGAGGCCGAGCACGCGGCCGGCGGCCGGGAGCAGCAGATCGAGGCGGCTAGGCGCGCGTTCTACGCCGGCTTCGTCGCCGAGGCGATCGACGATTACGCCCGCCACGCCGAGGTCATGGACGTCACCGGACGGCATCATCGCGGCTTGCTGACCGGTGCCGACCTGGTGGCGTGGCAGGCGTCGGTGGAGCAGCCGGTGACGCTGGACTACGGCGGGCTGACCGTGTGCAAGACCGGGCCGTGGGGCCAGGGGCCGGTGTTCCTGCAGCAACTGGCGATGCTGTCCGGATACGATCTCGCGGCGATGGCGCCGGGCAGCGCCGAGTTCATCCACACCGTTACCGAGGTCGCCAAGCTCGCGTTCGCGGACCGGGAGGCGTGGTACGGCGATCCGCGCCAGTCGGCCGTTCCGCTCGCCGACCTGCTGTCCGCGGAGTATGCGGCGGGGCGCCGGGCGCTCGTCGGCGAGCAGGCGTCTGCGGCGCTGCGACCGGGGGCGCCGGGCGGTCGCGCGCCGCGGCTCCCCGAGTTCGCGCTCGGGCGCTTCGGCCCGGCCGAGCCAGGGGC
>JASHSZ010000666.1 GCA_030040815.1 Streptosporangiaceae bacterium | reverse complement strand
TTCCTACCCGATCGCGACCGACAGGCCTGCCGCCTCGCGCCACCTGATCTTAAAAGGCGGAGATTGGCTGGGTGCGCTCCCTGCGGGTCAGCGCGCTGATCACCGCAGACTGGCCATGACGGTCCACGGCAAGGCGCACCAGCAAGTCGCGTACTGGCGCAAATACCTCGGCAGGAAACTCGGGCGTGCGGACGCCGGGGCTGAGCGCGAGGTCATCCGCATGGACCACGATCTCCAGCATTCGGGTGAGCAAGAAGTCGTCTCGGCGGAGGGACCAGCCCTGCCACGGAACCGGCACGACATCGCTCGCCGCGCCGTCTGCGAACAGGCGGCGCACCTTCGCCAGCGCCCCGGAGCTCCGGTCGGCGAGGGCCGCAGCGCCTAACGCGGCTTCGGCGTCGTCGGTGCTCCGATCGTTCGACGGGTCATCCGGCGACGTTGACATCACCCAGGCAGCCCGGTGGTAATGCTCATCGACACAATCCAGCGGCGGGATGTCGGTCGCTAGTGGCAGCAGCGCCGCAGCGCGGGTCACTTGCCGTGCCAGGTGACAGGCAAGCGCGCCGATGGACATCTTGGCCAGGACGCTCGGCATTCGCCACTGTTCGCTTACTTCGCGCCGCCGGGTGAGGTCAAGCGCGACCTCGGCGGCCATCAGAAACGCTGCGTCTCGTCGACGAGACCTGTCCTGCACACAGCCAGTCTGCCAGCGCCACTCAAGCTCCACTCGTAGCCACGGTTGGCTCTGCAAGCTTCCTCGCGAAGACTCGGCCACCCGCCCCAGGCAGCTCGGTCATCCCGATGTGTCGGTAGAACCTGGCAGCCCGCACGTTGGCGCTGCCGACATGCAAATGCACCCCGCGGGAGCCGTTGGCAGCCAGGGCAGCGAACAGGGTCTCGATCAGCCGGCGTCCGGAATCGCGGCCCTGCAAGACATAGCCGGCCACTCCGCCCGCATCTTCCGCCACCCATGCGAGCGATGACTCGAAGATCGCGTACGGCGCCGCAAACACATGACCAGGCAGCAACGGGTCACCGAACAGGGCGGTCGCATTCTCGCCGGCGGTCTGCACGCAGACGCGGTACAGGTCATCAAGGTCTGCTGACAGGTACGGACGGATCCGGCCTGCGCCGTCGGCCATGCCGCTGCTAGGCATCATGCGGTCCATGGGCTGCGGTATACCAGTGCAGTGCTAGCCGTCAGGCCCAGGGCGCTGCAGGCTGGCCAGGGCCGTGGTCAGTACCTGGCGGGTGATCGCGGGATCCGTGTTGTCGCCGGGGCCGATGACCTGCAGCCAGGTGCGCCCGCCAGCGTCGCGGTTGAAGCCGAACGTGCTGCCCGCTGGGAGAGCGTCGACAATCGCCCGCGTCAGCGCGCTGTCCAGCACCTGGACATCGGGCAAGAACACGGCGTCCGCCGGAGCGCTCAGCGGAGCGTTCTTAGCCTGCAGAACGGCGGCCTCCAGCACGTCAAGGTCAGCTAAACCCGCCAAAGCGCGCGCGGGAACGGTGTCCCGCGTGCGCATCATCGCCAGGAACGCGTGCTCCAGGCCCACGTAAGAATCGCCCATCTGGGCGGCGACCTCGCCGCCCCACGGGTGGACAAAGCTACCCAACATGGGGAGACGAGGCGGAGGCGGGGGCGAGTAGCCCGGACCGTTGATGATCGCCAGCACTGCCGCCTCGGCCCCGTCGAGGTCGACCAGGCCTGACAGCACGGCCACCGGCCACCCGCCGTCGTGGAGCATTCCCAGGAACAGATGCTCCGCGCCTGCAACCGAGCTGCCCATGGCCCTCGCGATCTCGGCGGCCCGGCCCTGGATGTGGTAGTAGTGCGGAGTCGGCGACCGCCCCTCGCTCAGCACGTGCGTCATGCGCACATGGTACGCAGTGCTCGGCACGGCAGGCCGGTCACGAAGGCGGCTGATCGATGAGATGGCGCAGGTATGACTGCGGCTGACCGAGGAACTGGCGCCAGCTGGCGACCAGCTCCAGTTGATCCCAGCTCGCCGGCCGGATTCCCCAGGGACCTAGCTCCAGGATTCGCGCACCGGGGACCGCCGCGACGACCGGTGAGTGAGTGGCGGCAATAACCTGGCCGCCTGCCGCCGCCAGGTCGTGCAGCAATGCGACCAGGCTCAGGCTGGACACGAACGACAGCGGCGCATCCGGTTCGTCCATCAGATAGAACCCCGCCTGGTTGATCCGGGTGCGCAAGATTTCCAGGAACCCCTCGCCATGGCTGAGCTCATGGAACCGCTCAGGCTGGCGGCCCGGATTGTCTTCCAGGTAGGTGTACAGGCCATGCATGGTGTCCGCGCGCAGGAAATACATCCATGCCGGGTATGCCGGGCCGCGCTCGGCCCACAAATGACTGCCAATGCCTGGCTCGGTCTCCCGAGTCTGGAACCTGGCCTTCGCCGAGCCTCCCTGCGGGTTGAGGCCACACGCCTCCGCAATGACCTCGACGACCGTCGACTTGCCGGCGCCGTTCTCGCCCGCCAGCACGGTGACGCCAGTCCCCAGATCCAGGCCCTCGGCCATGATCTGCGCAACCGCCGGCACCGTGGCTGGCCAGCGCGAAAGGTCTAGCTCGCCGCCGCTGTAGCGGTGGATCTGGCGGAACACCCGCCGATCCGGCACTGAGCTACCAGTACTGAGTGGTCGCGCCGGAGCTATTGACCACGCCGCCGGTCATCTCGGGCTGTTCGAACACCGACTGGATTGCGACCCGGCCGGGTCCCTGCAGCACGACCCAGATCGACTTGGCCTGCCAGCGCGCCGAGCTGAACCAGTACTGGCCCCGCGGGTACTCGAAGTGCAGGTACATGCGGACCGTGCGGTCCTTCCAGATCAGCCCGCCCGGCTGCACCAGGATTCGCTCGCCCTGCCGCAGGTCGCGGATGAAAGTGTTGCCGGGTGCGTGCAGCAGCAGCAGGCCCGGACCGCCCCGAGTGAAGAACCTGTCCATCGTCCGGCCGAGCGGGTAGTGGTACTCCTGATCGTCGCCATTGGTGGACACGTACCAGATCCCGGAGTTCTCCCACTGGTAGCTGACATTGCCGGTCGCGACCAGGAACCGGTGCTCCACCACATCGACGGCGTGGTTGTCAGGCAGCGGCACCGCAAAGGTCTCGCCGGGCTCGTCGGCACTGATCGCGATGTGGCCGGGACCGCCTGCGGTCATCATGATGAGCGGCATCCCGGCGAGCGTGCGGTTCCAGCCGCTGGCCATCTTCATCATGTCCAGCTTCACGCTCGGCTCGGAGTGCAGCAGCGTGTGGTGCGAGAAGTAGACCGAATCCGACGGGTCGAGCTGCATCTCGGCGACCGGCACGTACTTGCCGCTGATCTGGCAGGTCGACCTGTTGAAGTGGATCCGCGCCATGTCCCTGATGGCCGGCTGCTCCGCCCAGCCGGAGTCGGTGACGCGGACCCGCACGTCCGTCGGAGCGCCGCAGTGCACGCACGTGGTACCGGACCCATCACTCTGCAGACGGCAGAACGGGCAGGTGTAGGACGACGTCGACATGGCTGCTCTACTCGGTGCCGTGGTGCACGTACATGGACTGCACGCCGACCCGGCCGGGGCCGGTCATCTCGGCCAGGTACATGATATGGGTGCCGAGCATCCCGGTCTTGAACCGCTGCTGCACCGTGTCCATCTGCACCGAGGAGTCCTTGTACAGGAAACCGCCCGGCTCAACAAGGATCTTCTCGCCCGGCTGCAGAGTCTTCTGGAAAACGTTGCCGTAGCCGTGCAACAGCAGCAGGCCCTGCTCGCCGCCGGTGACAAACCGGTCCATGTACATGCCGCTGCCGCCGTGCAGCACGTTCACCAGGCCCTTGATCCGCACGAACGAGTAGTTGAGCGAGTGCGTCCCGGCCAGGAACGCGTGCTCGCGGACGTCGATCTCGTGCGACGGGTGGATCGGCAGCACCACTACCTCACCGCTGGCGTCCTTTGACAGCGCCACCCGGCCCGGACCGTGCGCCACGCTCAGGATGTGCGGCATGCCGCCAACCATCCGGCGCGCACCGCCCGGCACGTTCAGCGCCGACAACGGGACCTGCGGCTCCTTCCACAGCATGACGTGGTGCTCGAAGAACACCGAGTCACCCTGGGCCAGGGCAAGCTCGGCGACCGGAACGATCTCACCCTCGATCTGGCAGGTGGAGTTCGAGAACTTGAACTCCGTCATATCCCGCAGCCGAGGCGCCTCGGCCCAGCCGGAGTCGGACACCAAATTGCGCTTGTCGAGCGGCGCACCGCAGGTCGTGCAGCTGGTCCGGTCTGGCGGGTTCTGTGCCTTGCACCACTGACATTCGATCCTGTCCATCGGGGCAGGCCTTTCTGCTCGAGGGCTGGCTGATCCATGCAGCGGGGGCGCGTGCCTGCCGACACACCGGCAGATAGTGGCTGAGATGGTACCGGAACGACGGCCTGCAGCCGCGGTGTTACGCAGATGGCGCAGCGGTGGGCGTCCCGCACTCGGCGCAGAACTTGGCAGTCGAGCTCAGCGACGCGTTGCAGTTCGTGCAGTGCTTCTGCGTCGGAGTGCCACACTCGGCGCAGAACTTGGCTCCAGCCGCCAGCCCGGCATTGCAGTTGGCGCACGTCAGCCCCGGCGCGGCGGGCGCGGGATCCGCGGCGGGAGCCGGGGCCGCTGGCTGCGCTGCCGCCGCTGCCTG
>JASHSZ010000665.1 GCA_030040815.1 Streptosporangiaceae bacterium | reverse complement strand
AAGCCACCGGTTCGGTACCGGTGGGTGACCGGCTGCCCGGTCGGACCTGTGCTGCTGACCAGCGTCAGCTCGGTGCCAAAGACCGAGGCAAGCTCCCTGGCGGGACCGGCCACGGTCAGCCGCCGGCTCGCCGGGTCGCGCCTGATGACCTGAATCGCCGGCTCCACTCTGGCGAGAACCTCGGCGACGAGCTGATGATCGGCCGGATCGGACCCGTAGCGTCGCCGGAGTTCGGCTCGCGACTGCCGGATGGGCACCTCCGCAGCGTCCCTCGGCAAGCTTGCAGCGCGCCGGGTAATCAGGGTCACCTCGATCTGTTCCGCTGGATCGACCGGGCCCGCCGGCTGCGCGTCCGGGAGCGGCGGGCGTTCGCTCCCGGCGAGCAGGACTGACGGCGAAGCGGTCATCGGTAGCCCCTTCCCTTCTCCAGGCGCTGGCTCAAGCTACCGCGCAAGAATGTGCGTGGAACGGCTTTATTGGATACAGATGGCCAAGCCAGGGTTGCTCGCAGCGACGCAAGTCCTCAGTGGGCGAGCAGCCGGTCGATCTCGGCGGCAGTTGGCATCCCGGCGCGCGCGCCCTCCCGCGTGACCGCCAGTGCGGCCGCGACGACTGCGCGCCGCACCGCTGCGGGCAGTTCGTAGCCGTGCGCCAGGCCGGCCGCCAGCACGCCCGTCAGAGTGTCGCCCGCTCCGGTGGTGTCGCGCACCATGACCTCTGGCGCGCGGACGTGCTCGAGAAAACCCGAGTCGGCCAGCAGCGCGCCACGCGCGCCGAGTGTGACAACGACCGGTCCACCGGTGCGGTCTGACAGCGCCAGCGCGGCCTCAGCGGCCGACCGATCGGCCACCGCGGCCAGCACGGCCAGCTCGTGCTCGTTCGGCGTCGCGACCGCGCCGGTCAGCAGATCGAGGCAGTGCGGACCGGCCGGCGCCGGGTTGACCACGAGCCGCGCTCCGGTAATCCGCGCGAGGTCGGCGGCCAGCCGCAGCGGGGTGCCGGGCAGCTCGCAGGACAGCACGACGACGTCAGCGCGGCCGAGTTCAAGGGCTCTGAGCGCGGTGTCGACGTCGTCCGCCGACACCATCGCGTTAGCCCCTGACGCGACGGCGATCTGGTTCTCGCCGGTGTCGTCGGCGACCTGCACGACCGCGACGCCGGTCGGCTCACCGGACCGCCGGACCCAGCTCACGTCGACGCCCGACGCCGCGAGTTCGTCGACGCTGTCCTGCCCGTCAGCTGAGCCGACGGCCCCGACCAGGTACGCGTGCGCGCCAACCCGGGCCGCGGCGGCGGCTTGGTTCGCGCCCTTGCCGCCGTGCTGGCGAGTGAGGGTACCGCCGAGCACAGTCTCACCGGGCGCCGGCAGCCGGGGCAGCCGCAGGACAAGATCGACGTTGATCGAGCCGACCACGACGACCCGTCCGGCTGCCACGGTGGTCACCCTAGTGGCTCAGCACCCATCATTCGGGGCCCAGGGCTGCGCGCCGTACTGGGCGTACAGCTGGTTGAACGCCGCTTCCTGCTGCGCAACCGACGCCTGGCCCGCGGTGCCTGAGTAGCCCAGCTGCGCCCACACCGACGGCAGGATGCCGAACAGGCCGTCGGGGTCTGTCGGCGTGTCGCTGCTTTCCCGCCACGCGACGCACTGCTCGAACGCCGACATGCCGGTCGTGAGCGGCTGGCTGCTCGTGGTGGCGGCCTGGCCGCCGCCGGACCCCGACTGGCTGCCCGGCGGCTGCGTCGCGGTGGTGGCGGGCTTCGCCACGGTCGTGGCCGTCGTGTGCTTGACCGAACGGTGCGCCGACGGCCGGAGGTGGCTGACCGTATGCGCGGGGTGCGCCGTGGCGTGCGCGGTCAGCGCCGCCGCGGATGACCCGTTGACAAACGGCATGATGCTGAACGCGATGCCCGCGACGGTGGACGGGATGAGCGCTGCTGCTGCGATGGGGGTGAGTTTCATGGGAAGCGTTGCTTTCCTTTGCCCGCCCTCAGCGCTTCGCGGCGTGCGCGATGAGCAGTGTTGGACGTGGCGTCGCTCTGCCATGCCGCGCCAGGCATGGTCGTGGACAGGTGCGGGACAGCGTGGCGCTAACTGCTACGGGAGTTACAACATCGCCCGGAACCCGGAGCCATCCATCCGGGCGGACACTATGACCCTTGTCACGCCGGCCTCGGGCGGGATTGTCAGGACGCCGTGTGCCGCGCCGCCCGGACTAGCTAGCCGGCCGCGGCTCCCCACGACCACGCCGATCAGGTGTCGGCAAGCCTGAGGATCGGCTGCTGCGAGGCATGCTGCGGGGTCACCCTCGCCAGGGCGACGGCGATCAGCCCGGCCGTGGTGATCGCCGCGGTCCCCACGTCGTCTGGCCGGCCAAGGATGATCATGACCAGCCCGCTGATGTCGATCAGCAGTGCCAGCGCCCACGAGTGGTAGGTCGCGAGCTCAATCCGTCACCTGTCCCCCCGATCCGGGCAGCCACACGCTACGCCGGGGTCCCCCGCCGATCCGCGGCGATTCGCCGCCGGCGAGCAGGGCCAGGCAGCGAACCCCCAGCTACGGCCTGGACATCTCAACGGGTAACCTGCAAGGGAATCCGCACGAATCTGGGTCTTAGCCAACTAAATCAGTTGACACTGCCGGTTTTGTATGGCTGCATGGGAGCAAGGAGGCTGCGGCATGGCGCACACGCCAGCGGTTCCGCTGGTCCCGGCTGGCCGAGGCCGCACCCGGCTAGGCCGGGATGCCGACACGCGGGTCGTCCTCGACGATCTGTCCAAGCGGATCATCGAGCAGCTCCAGCACGACGGCCGCCGCTCCTACGCCAGGATCGGGCAGGCAGTGGGCCTGTCCGAGGCCGCGGTCCGGCAGCGTGTCCAGCGCCTCATCGACATCGGCGCCATGCAGATTGTCGCCGTGACCGACCCGCTAACGCTGGGGTTCCTGCGCCAGGCCATGATCGGCGTTCGCTGCGGCGGCGACCTGGAGCAGGTCGCCGAGCACCTGGCGGGCATGGAGGAGATCGACTACATCGTCATTACCGCGGGCTCCTTCGACCTACTGATCGAGGTGGTCTGCGAGAACGACGACCAGTTGCTGGAGATCCTCAGCCGGGTGCGATCGATCCCGAGCGTGACGGCGACCGAGACCTTCGTGTACCTGAAACTTGCCAAGCAGACCTACAGCTGGGGGACCAGATGAGCACGCCTTACGGACCGAACGAGATCGCAGCCCTGCAGGAGAAGGCGAAGCGCCACCTGTGGCTGCACTTCACCAGGATGTCGTCCTACGCCGACGCCGACGTTCCCGTGATCGTCCGGGGCGAGGGCCCGTACGTCTACGACCAGCACGGCAAGCGCTACCTGGACGGGCTGGCGGGTCTGTTCGTCAGCCAGATCGGGCACGGCCGGACCGAGGTGGCCGAGGCGGGCGCGCGGCAGGCCAGCGAACTCGCCTACTTCCCGCTCTGGTCGTATGCGCACCCGCAGGCGATAGCGCTGGCGGATCGGCTCGCTGCGCTGGCTCCTGGCGAGCTGAACCGGGTCTTCTTCACGACCAGCGGCTCCGAGGCGGTCGAGTCGGCCTGGAAGCTGGCCAAGCAGTACTTCCGCAGCATCGGTCAGCCGACTAGGTACAAGGTGCTCAGCCGGTCCATCGCCTACCACGGCACGTCGATGGGCGCGCTCGCGATCACCGGCCTGCCCGGCATCAAAGAGCCGTTCGAGCCGCTGCCGGCGGGCGGCGTCCGGGTGCCCAACACGAACTTCTACCGGGCACCGGAGTTCGTCTCGGCCGACATCACCACGTTCGGCGTGTGGGCCGCGGACGAGATCGAGCGGGCGATCCTGCGCGAGGGACCCGAATCGATCGCAGCCGTTTTCGTGGAGCCGTGCCAGAACTCGGGCGGCTGCTTCCCGCCGCCACCCGGCTACTTCCCGCGAGTGCGCGAGATCTGCGACCGCTACGGCGTGCTGCTGGTGTCCGATGAGGTCATCTGCGCGTTCGGCCGGCTCGGGTACTACTTCGGCTGCGAGCGGTACGGATACCAGCCCGACATCATCACCTTCGCCAAGGGCGTGACGTCCGGCTACGCGCCGCTCGGCGGCATGCTAGTTTCCGACCGACTGATGGAGCCGTTCTCGTTTCGCGATCGCGCGGTCGGCGGGCACGAGCATCATCGACAGTTCCATGGCGCCGAGACCGCTGCGGACGGGCAGCACACGTTCCTGCACGGCGTAACCTTCGCCGGGCATCCGGTGTCGTGCGCTGTCGCGATGGCCAACCTCGACGTGTTCGAGAAGGAAGACCTGCTCGGCAACGTCCGCTCGCACGAGGGCGCGTTCCGCTCCACCCTCGAGAAGCTGG
Source organism: Streptosporangiaceae bacterium (assembly GCA_030040815.1). The sequence continues at coordinate 3,096 of JASHSZ010000665.1, read as the reverse complement.
CTGACCTGCCCATCGTCGGTGACGTGCGCGGAGACGGCTACTTCTACGGCATCGAGCTGGTCAAGGACAAGGCGACGAGGCAGACGTTCGACGACGACGAGTCCGAGCGGCTGCTGCGCGGCTTCCTGTCCCACGCGCTGTTCGACGCCGGCCTCGTCTGCCGGGCCGACGACCGCGGCGACCCGGTCATCCAGTTGTCGCCGCCGCTGATCTGCACGCAGGAGCACTTCGACGAGATGGAGCAGATTCTCCGGCACGTGCTCACGGAGGCGTGGACCAGGATCTAGCGCTGTGTCACGGAAGTTATGCAGTTGTAACCGGCTCGGTGCTAACCAGACTGCCCTTTAGGCGTGTCTTAGAGGGGAAGGGTCGGGCGGTGCAGCAGGGGCGATCGCCGGGCTCGGGCCTTACAGGAGGATCGATGCCAAGCGGTGCTGACAGATGGGCGGAACTGTCAAGCCAGAACGAGAGAGTCGTCCAGCCGGGCGATTCGGAATGTAGCTCGCCGCGCCCAGCCGCGGCCCGTTCCGGCTGGGACGAGCTGGCGAGCCAGCGCGAGCGCGTCGTCGATGCCGCCGACCCGATGTTCCGCCGCGACGCGGCCTACCACGGCCCGGCGGGCATGCGGCTCGTGGCGGGCGCCGCGTAGCCTCAACGCCCTGGCGGCCAGCTAGCGGGAGGCGACGCGAGCTGGCCTCGCACGTGCTTAACCACCTGGTCCACTGGCACGCGGTCTTTCTGTCCGCTCGGCCGGCTGACCACTTCGACCACGCCCTCCGCGAGATCGCGGCTGCCGACGCTGACACGGACCGGTATCCCGGTCAGCTCGGCGTCCTTGAACTTCACGCCGGGCCGCTCGTCGCGGTCATCGATCACGACCTCCATGCCCGCCGCGCGCAACTCTGCGTAGATCGACTCCGCAGTGGTCACGACAGCGTGGTCTTTGGCCGACAGCGTGAGCACGGTCACCTCGAAGGGCGCCACCTGAACGGGCCACACCAGGCCCGCGTCGTCATGATGCTTCTGGGCGATCACGGCCATGGCCCGTTCCACGCCGATGCCGTAGCTGCCCATGATGGGGATGATCGCCGACCCGTCCGGGCCGAGCACCGTGACGCCCAGGGCCGTGGTGAACTTGCGACCGAGCTTGAAGATGTGACCCACCTCGATCACGCGGATGAGCTGCAGCGCCGCGCCGCACCGCGGGCACGGCTCACCGGCGGTCACCCCGCGCAGGTCCGCCCACGTGCCAACCTCGATATCGCGGGCCACATCGACGCCGGTGAGGTGCACGTCGTCGGTGTTCGCGCCCGTAGCCATGTCGCGCCGGCCGCGCAGCGCGAAGTCCGCGATGACGGGCAGGTCGGTGACACCCACGGCACCGAGGCTGCCAGGCAGGGCGCCAAGGGCGGCCCGGATCTCCTCCGGCTGCGCCGGCCGGATGTCGGTGATCCCGATCGCATCGACGAGCTTCTGGTCCTGGAGCTGGTGGTCACCACGCAGCAGCACGAGCGTCAGCTTGCCGTTGATGACCTGCACGAGCGTCTTGATCTGGCGGTCGGCCGCGAGGCCGTAGTCGGTGGCCAGATCCTCGATGGTGCGCACGCCGGGTGTGTCAAGCCGGGCCGGCGCGGCCGGGCCAGGCCCATCCTCGACGTCGGGCAGCGCGGACGTCGCTCGCTCGAGGTTCGCGGCGTAGTCGCAGTTGGGGCACGTCGCGACTAGGTCCTCCCCGGCCTCCGACGGGCACACGAATTCCAGTGAGTCCCTGCCGCCCATGGTCCCGTTGGAGGCCTCGGCCGCGAAGGCCGGGATAGCCAGCCGGGCGAAGATCCGCTCGTAGGCGCCGCGGTGCGCGTCGAACGACTTGTCCAGCCCGGCCTCATCCAGGTCGAAGCTGTAGGAGTCCTTCATGGTGAACTCGCGGACCCGTAGCAGACCGCTCTTCGGCCGGGCCTCGTCCCGGAACTTGGTCTGGAACTGGTACCAGAACTGCGGCAGCTCGCGGTAGGACGCAAGCTCGGCGGCCACGGTCGTGAAGATTTCTTCGTGGGTGAAGCCGAGCACCAAGTCCGCGCCCTTGCGGTCCTTCAGCCGGAACATCACGTCAACCGTTCCGAGGCGGCCGCTCCGCTCCCAGATCTCGGCCGGCTGCATGCACGGCAGCAGGAACTCCTGCGCCCCGATCGCGTTCATCTCCTGGCGGATGATGTCGATAATCTTTGCCCGCACCCGCATGCCCAGGGGCAGCATCGAGTAGTGGCCCGCCATCAGCTGGCGGATGAACCCGGCCCGCAACAGCAGCCGGTGGCTGGCCACCTCGGCGTCTGCCGGGTCTTCGCGCAGGGTGGGAATGTGCAGCTGCGACCAGCGCATGGATCTATGGCCTCTTCATCGTTCCGGAGATCACACCGTCCGGATACAGGCGGTGGACCGCAAGTCTAGGGCTAGTGCCCAGCCCAGGCGATTTCGTTTCCCGTGCCCGCCGGGACTGACCGTGTTAGCGCCAATTGCCGGGAATAGAAGGGGTCACTCGTTTGAGTGAGTAGTCGAGCGGGCACAAAACGTTACATGCCGACGGACAGGTCAGCTCGCCGGATCCTCTCCGCCGTCATGGGGATTACGGCCATCTTCGACGTGGCGGGAATGACCCTCTACCAGCGGATGCGGCCTGTCATGCCGCCGAGTTCGCCGCCGGAGGAGGATCCGTTCGCGGCGGCGATGGCCACGATCATGTCCGCCCGGCCGCAAGGGGCCGGCCCGGCACGTGCCGAGAGCGGTGAGACGTTAGCTCGATGACCACCCCAAGCCAGCCCGACCACGCAGACCCCCAGCGGATCGCCGACGCGGTGGCCGATCGGATCGGCGACAAGGTGCCCGACGTCCAGGGCCAGCGGCCCGACCAGACCGGGCCCCAGCAGATCGCCGACGCGGTGGCCGATCGGATCGGCGACAAGGTGCCCGACGTCCACGGCCAGCAGCCCAATATCCCGTCCGTCACGCAAGCAATAGCCCTGCGTGAACAGGCCCCGGAGATGTATGACCTCTGGCTGAAGATCGCTAAGGACAAGGCAGCGACCGCCAATTACGTGGATC
>JASHSZ010000664.1 GCA_030040815.1 Streptosporangiaceae bacterium | reverse complement strand
GCCCCGCCGGGCAAGGACTTCACCCTCCGGCTGCGGCGCGGTCAGGAAGCCATCTGGGTCGAGGTGCTGGACTCCGACCTGCGGCTGCCGAGGATCAGGAGCGCGGGGGAAAGCGACGAGGGTGGTCGCGGCCTGTACCTGGTCGATCAGCTGGCTACCCGGTGGGGAACGCGGCCGACCAAGGACGGCAAGGCGGTCTGGTTCGAGATGCCGATTAAGGGTGGCGGAGCCGCGGACCTGCTGCTGTAGCCCGGCCCGTCAGTGGGTCTGGGTCGCCCAGAGCGCGAGCAGCACGATGACAACGCCGACGGTGACCGCGATCCAGGTCTTCCCGGAGACCATCAGGCCCATCCGGCGCCGCGTCCTGGCAACCGCGTAGGCGATGATGAGCGCGATCAGTACCGCCAGGATGATGCCCGAGCTCGTCATCGCAGTCTTGCCTCGTCGTGCCGCCCGATCCTTGCTCACAGCATAGAGCGCCTGTGGCTGCGGTTGTGTCCGCTCGAGGCGCAGGAGTGGTCACGATCCTGCGCGTCTACCACGCGACGGCGATCGTGTCCGGCGGCACCTCGACCGGAGTGGTTCCGTGTGCTGTCCAGGCAACGATTCCTTCGGCCAGCGGGGGCAGATTTGCCACGGCCACAATGACAGCGCTGCCGGACGGATCTGACCCAAGGATGTAAAAAATCTCGCTGCGATGCCGAAGCTGGCTCACGGTGCCGGTGCGAAGGTTCACGAGGTCCAGGGCGAAGGCATGGTAGGGACCGCCCGACGGACTCAGCTCCTGCGGGTTGATCATCTCTTCTAGCGCGTGCTGGCCATCCGCAGTTAGCAGCGGAGCACCAGGTAGAAACGAGATCTCGTTGCTACCTGGCGGCCTGGGCAGCGGAATGGACCTGCTTTCACGGCTGAAGCTGGCCGCTGAAGCGCGCGTGTCAAGCAGCACGAGTTCCGCGGAGCCTGCTTTGGTGCGGTCGAAGAAGGCAATCGTCCGGCTGTCGGTGCTCCATGATGGCGGACCGGCAGCGTCCTGGAAGCCGTCATACTCCTCGGCCCATCGTGGCAGCACCCAGGTCCGGCTGGCGCCCGTGCCGAGGTTATACACCCGAAGCAGCGTTGGGTTATTGCCGGCAGTCGTGGTGCTAATGGCGGCCAGCAGCTGGCCGTTGGGTGACAGCGCGATCCAGCAGAGCTCGTAGCCACGCCCTCCGAGGAGCGGAACCGCCAGCGCGGTGAGCTGTGCCTGGTGTCCTGGCCGTGCAGATGGGTTAAGCCGCAGCAGGTAGAGCTTTGTGCCTGGGTAAGGACCCGAGCCATCGGCAAGCCGCTGCGCTCCGAGGATAAAGTCGCGATCATCGGCGGTGCCGTGCACGAAGGCAAAGGTGCCATATGGCCTGGGGACTGCGATCGTCGCCATCGTGGCGCCAGTCAGCGTCGACAGCACGACGGCGCGATCCGGGTTCGTCCAGTACTCGCTGCCAGCACCGCAGAGAAAGCAGTCGGCCTGCTGGAGTGCCACGTAGTAGGGCGGGAACTGGGCCAGCTGTCCGGGCGGCCTTGTCGGCACCACCTGTCCCCGGCGGCCGGCCAGCGTGACCGACAAGCCGATGATCAGGCAGACGGCGGCTGCGGCGGCTAGCGCGGACGGCCACCTGCGCGGCTGCCCGGCCGGCCGTCGGCTGCCGTAGCGGTCGCGACCTGCGACCTCAGCTGGCAGCTCAAGCGGCGGTAGACCGCCGGGTGGGATCTGGTCGGCAGTGTCAAGCAGCGCGGCGCGCAAACGATCTTCGGTGCGGGTCATGACTTCTCCCCAACCGCGCGGCCGAGTGCGGCGAGCCCGCGGTGCGCAGCGGACCGGACCGTGCTCTGGCTGATGTGCATCGCCGCGGCTATTTGATCGTCGGGCAGATCGAGGTAGAAGCGGAGGACCAGCACCTCGCGCTGCCGGTCCGGCAGACATCGGAGCGCATGGATGATCTCCCGGCGTGCCTCGGCCGTCAGTACGGCTGATTCCGCCGAGGTACCTGGCAGTCCGTGCGAGCCTTCCAACTCCGCCGTCGGCCGACGGCGGAGCTCCGACCGGCAGCCGTTGAGCACGGACGACCTGACGTATCCGAGCGCCTTGGCCTGGTCACGAAGGTGCGGCCAACGCCGGTAGAGTCCCAGGAACGCGTCCTGCACCACGTCTTCTGCGGCTTGCCGGTCGCCCAGCATGATGTGGGCAAGCCGGATCAGGCCGAGGGCATGAGCGGTGTAGAGCGCGGTGACTGCAGCCGCCGGGCTAGCTTGTGCCGAGTCAGCGCGATCCGATCCCATGGAGCCTTGCCACTCCGGGGCGTAGGCCGACGCTGCCCGGTCGAGTTCCATGTGTCAGTGACGCAGACCGGCTCGTTCTGCTGCTTGCAGGCTGGAGGTTTTCACCTGTCACGACGCCAGAGTCGCTAGATCGGTCAGCCACGTGCGCCTCCTCGCCAGGGATCGGAGCGAGCCGCGGAGTCCAGGAGCGGCCTAAAGAATAGGGAGTTTCCCCGATGCTACGGGCGCGGTGGCTCTGCGAGTCTCGTCTAGCCAGTGCAACGAGGCGGGCTGGAGGCGATCTGCGTTGGCAGCTGACGATTCCTCCGGCGTCGGCCGGACTGGAGGGGACCGGCCGGTGGTCAGCGGGCAGGCCGCGGGGGACGTGTCCGGTCGGCCCGCTGGATCACTGCTCCTGCAGCTGGTCATCGCGGACACCGAGCCGCTCAGCGGCTGGCTATGCCCGCAGCAGCCGCCCGCGGTTCGAGTCGAATTTAGCGGCTGGATCGGCCTGATGAGCGCGATCAACGAACTGCGCGCTGGCCAGCCGCCTGCCTCTGCGCCACCCGTCCCAAATAGTTGGGGTTCGTGGTAATCCGCGTTACTCGCGTGGCCGTCATTGTCGTGTAAGCACCTGCCCTCTGCTGGGGAGGCACCGTTGGCGGGGCCAGGCAGCGGTTTGCTGGAGCGCGACGACGTCACGGCCGCGCTGCGTCGGCTCGTCGAGACCGTCTCGGCTGGAGACTCGGACGCGGTGTTCGTGCTCGCCGAAGCAGGCCTAGGCAAGACGTCGCTCCTTGACCAGGCATGCCGATTCGCGACGACGGCTGGTCTTGCGGTCGGGCTCGGCCGCGGTCATCCGATGGAGACGAGCCTGCCGTTCGGCGTGCTGCTGGAGGCTCTGCAGGGCGTCGGTGGGCAGGGGATGCTCGAACCGGACGAGTCGGCGGCCGGCATGGCTGGCGACCGGGCCGGCCGATTTTACGGGGTGCTGCGGTGGCTGCAGGGCGAGGCCGGGCGCGGCACGCTGCTGGTGCTGGACGACCTGCACTGGGCAGATGCCGACTCCGTCGCGCTGTTCTCGTTCGTCTGTCGTCGGCTGACGTCGCTGCGGCTCGGCCTGATAGCCGCCCTGCGGCCATGGCCATCGCAAGCCCACGAGGCTGTGGCGAGCCTGGCGCATGAGGGCTGTGGCACTATCCGGCGGCTAGCCCCGCTCAGCGAGACTGCGTCGGGGTTGCTCCTGGATAACCGCGTCGGCGCGGCGCTTCCCGAGCGCCAGCGTCATCGGGCGTTCGCGCTCGCAGGCGGGAACCCGTTGTTACTGGAACAGCTGGCGGTGGCCTTGCGGACCGGTGGTGAGCTGCCTGATGCCGACGCGCCCAGGCACACTGGGCTCGGTCAGGGCATCCTGCTCGCCAGGTTCGCCGGCCTGTCGCCGGCGGGGATGCGCTGCGCGCAGGCGGCATCGGTTCTCGGGTCCAGCTTCTTGCCAGAGCTCGCCGCTGAGGTGGCCGGTCTCGAGGGCGCTGATATCGACGCGGCGCTGGAATCGCTGTGGCGCACCGGCCTCATCGGCCAGTCGCTGGCCACCGAGGCGGACTTCGCTCACCCGCTGTTCAGGCAGGCGCTGTACGAGGACCTCGCTGGGCCTGCTCGGGTGCGCTTGCACGCCCGCGCGTTTGCGGTGTTGCACGCGCGCGGGCTGGACGCCCAGGCGGCCGAGCACGCGGTGCTGGCTCACCTCGTCGGCGACGCCGAGGCCGGCGGCGTGCTGGCGGAGGCCGGCCGGGTCGCGCGGCGAGCCGGAGCATTGTCGGTTGCCCTCACGCGGTTCGACGCAGCCGTCGCGATGGCGGGTCAGCGAGCTGACATCGGGCTGCTGCTCGCCAGGGCTGAGGCGCTGCTGGCGACGGGCCGGTTCGACGACGCCATGCCGGCATATCAGGACGTGCTCGGCCGCCTTGGGGTATCGGCCGAGCGGCGTGTGGAAGCGCAGTGGATGCTGGGGCGTGCCCTAATCCTGTCCGGCCGACCACTGCGGGCCATCGTCACCTTCGAAGAGGCCGCAGCGTCGGCGCTGCCGCAGGATCCGCGCACCGCGGCACAGGTACTGCTCGACGCGGCCTTCAGCTGCTGGATGACCGTGGGACCGGCACGTGCGCTGCCGCTGGCGGCGCGGGCGAGGGAGTTGGCCGCCCCGCTGGGTGGCCTGCTGGCGATCAGAGCAGCGGCAGACTGCGGGCTGATCACCCTGCTGGGCGCGGACCCGGCTGGCATGGCCGCGGCCGAGTCCGCCGCACCCTGGAGCGCCGGGCCGGATCTGGACTGGTCGGCCGATGCGGTCGGCGCTGGGGGCGGATGGGGCCCGGTCAATAGCTTCGGTTATGCAGCGATCCTCGTGGAACGGCTGGCTGAGGCCGACCGCGCATTCGCTGCCATCCGAGCTGTGGTGGCGCAGGCCAACGCGCCGGAGGCCATCGCGACGATGGCCATTGGCCACGCCTACGCGCTGCAACGGCAAGGCCGTCTGGACGAGGCGCTGGCAGCACTCGGGGTAGCCGTGCCGCTCGTCGAGATCGTGCCGCTGATGGAGCCGTTTGCTGCCGCCGGCATGGCATACGTCTTGTTGTTCATGGGACGTCTTGACGAGAGCCAGCAGTGGGCCGAGCGTGCAGCGGCAACTGCCGGCCCGCGTGGTGCGCAGCTGGCGATGCTGAGGTTGCTGGACGCGCGCGGTCACCGTGCCCTGCGCGAGGGTGCGACCGCTCAGGCTTGTGACGACTACACGCTGCTGGACAAGACGGTTCGGCAGATGGGCCTCCGCGAGCCGTGCCTGCCGCCGTGGCCCCGGCACGCGATTGCTGCGTACCTGGCCGCTGGCAGGGTCAGCGACGCGGAGCGGATCATCGGCTGGCTGGATGAGGCAGCAACCCGTATGCCCTGCCGGTACCCGCGAATCGCCGCGGCGACCGGCCGAGCGTGGCTGGCCGAGCTGACCGGGCAGCACGTCGAGGCCGAGGCTCACTTTCAGACGGCTCTGGCGCTGCATACGGAGGTCGACCTGCCCATCGAGTACATCGAAACGCTGCTCGCATACGGCAGCTACCTGCGCCGAGCGGGGCGCACGGTGGCAGCCAGGCCGCTGTTGGCGACGACTGTCGAGGTGGCCACCGCAGCCTCGGCGCACTGGCTCGCCGGCTTTGCCAGCACCGAGCTCAGGATCGCTGGTGGTCGGCAGCGGGGCAGAGCCGCTGCGGCAGGGCTGACCCCTCAGGAGCAGCGGGTCGCCACGCTGGCCGCGGGCGGCGCGTCCAACGCCGAAATCGCACGTCAGCTGTTCTTGTCGGTCAGCACGGTTGCAAGCCACCTTGAGCGGATCTACGCCAAGCTCGGCATTCACTCGCGGTATGAGCTGATCTCCCGGGCCGCGCGTGACGGCTGGACTTCACCCGGCTAGTGCTTCCGCAGTCGGCACCGGGGCCTCGGTGGCGAGCAGGCCGATAGGGTCGAGCCGGTCGGCCGCGACCGTACCGAGCACCGCGGACACCGGGGGGCCGCCGTCCGGCGCGCACACCGAGGCGTGCAGCCGGCGCAGCATCGTGACCTGCCGGGCCAGCGCCTCGATCTTCGCCTCAACGAGCTGGGCTGCGGCGTCCCGCTGGCCCTGGCTGACTGCGCGCCCGGCCGCGAGTCGCGCGAGCGGTTTGACCTCCTCAAGCCGGAAGCCCAGGTCCTTGAGGGCCAGTGCGGCCGCGATGTATCCGCTGTACTCCCTGGGGTACTTGCGGGTGCCGCCGGGCGATCGCCGCGGCTGCGGCAGGATGCCCAGCTCCTCGTAGTAGCGGATGGTCCGGCTGCTGACACCGGCGTCCCTGGCGAGCTGGCCGATGCTCACCAGTCCTGCGGTGTCCCCGCTGCTCTTAGTCACTCACGGATAGTAGCTAGGTGAACACTCAGCGCGCTCGGTATTTGCGAGGGAGGGCGCTGCCCCGTTGGGGACTATGGCACGGCCGTACTGCGCGATAGCCTCAATGTGATGGCTGACGTCCGCGAGCGCACTGGCGGGCAGCGCGGCGGGCGAGCGGCGGGACCGCTGGGCTTGGAGGTCGCGTGGTGTCTGAGGCGTACATCGTCGGGGCTGTGCGCAGCCCTGTAGGGAAGCGGAACGGTGGTCTGTCAGCAGTCCACCCGGTCGACCTTGCTGCGCACGTACTGCGCGAACTGATCGCGCGCACGAACGTCGACCCGGCCGCCGTGGAAGACGTGATCATGGGCTGTGTCTCGCAGGTCGGCCCACAGGCAATCGACATCGCCAGGAACGCGTGGCTGTCGGCTGGCCTGCCGGAGGGCGTGCCGGGCGTGACGATCGACCGGCAGTGCGGTTCGTCCCAGCAGGCGGTGCACTTTGCCGCGCAGGCCGTGCTGTCCGGCACGCAGGACATCGTCATCGCGGCCGGCGTCGAGAGCATGAGCATGGTTCCCATGGGCAGCACCGTGGCGGTGCCGCACAAGCACGGCATGGCGTTGCCATTCGGCCAGGGCTGGCGGGACCGGTACGGCGACCAGGAGATCTCCCAGTTCCGCGGCGCTCAGCTCATGTGCGAGAAGTGGGGCATCAAGCGGGCCGAACTCGAAGAATACTCGCTGGAAAGCCACGCTCGGGCGATTCGGGCGATCGACGAGGGTCGGTTCGACCGCGAGGTCACGCCGGTCGGCGGCCTGACAACGGACGAGGGCCCGCGCCGGGACAGCACACTGGAGAAGATGGCCGAGTTGGCGCCCCTGCGGCAGGGCTGGGAACTGACGGCCGCGACGGCGTCGCAGATCTCGGACGGATCTGCCGCTGTGCTCGTAGCCTCGCCAGCGGCCGTCCGCAGGCACGGCTTCACGCCGCGCGCGCGGATCCACGCTCTCGCCGTCATCGGCGCCGATCCCGTCTACATGCTGACGGGACCCATTCCCGCCACTGAGCAGGTGCTGGAAAGGGGGCACCTGACGATCGACGACATCGACGTGTTCGAGGTGAACGAGGCGTTCGCACCCGTGCCCATTGCCTGGGCGAGGGACACGGGGGCCTCGCTCGCCAAGACCAACCCCAACGGCGGCGCAATCGCGCTTGGCCACCCGCTCGGCGGGACTGGCGCGATTCTCATGACGAAGCTGCTCCACGAACTGGAGCGCAGCGGCGGCAGGTACGGGCTGCAGACGATGTGCGAGGGCGGCGGCCAGGCTAACGCCACCATCATCGAGCGGCTCGCCTGAGTCCTCGTCGGCCCGGCGGGCAGTCAGCAGCACCAGTGCCGCGTCTGCACCTGCTGTCCGGCCCCGGCGGGCTATAGCGACCGCTCCAGCCCTATGGCGACTGCTCGGTTGGGTCAAAGGCCACATAATGCGCCGATTCCTGGCAACTTCGGTCGCCATTGGTACTCAGTGGTCGCCATAGGTGATTGGCGGTCGCTATAGCCGCGCCGAGCGGTCGCCATAAGTATGCAGACGCCGCTTCGGACGCCATGCTCGGTGCGCTAACCGCTGACGGCGGCACCGGACGGGCCCGCGGTTACGGACCGTAGCCACCGGGCGGAGCGTCACGTTCCGAATGTCCAGCTCAAGGTGTCGGCCGCGTGCGGACGTACGGCCGCGACTAGATGTCACGTTGTTCCCATGGAATATATAACTTCTATTAGAGGTTTCTTCTTTTGTGAGGGCCAGAGACCCGAATCAGGGGTCCTGGGAAATACAGGAGGGTGAGAGGGACATGCTGCTTACACCGTTCGACCCGTTCGCGGAGTTCCACCGCATGCTGCGGACCGCTGATGGCGGGCATGCCACGATGCGGATGGACGCCATCCGGCGCGACGGCGAGGTCGAGCTGCGGTTCGACCTGCCCGGCATCGACACCGACAGCATTGACGTCACAGTCGACCACGGCTTGCTGACCGTCAGCGCGAAGCGGTCGGAGGAGTACACCGACAGCGAGCGGCCGTACGTGCGGGAGCGGGTCATGGGCTCGTTCACACGGCGGGTGCGGCTGTCGGACGCCGTGGACGCCGAGAAGATCTCGGCCGCCTACGACTCCGGCGTGCTGCGGGTGACCGTGCCACTGCAGGAGCGCGCTCTGCCGCGCAAGATCGAGGTCAGCACCACGGCTCCGGCCGCGGTCGAGGCCTGATCGTCGCAGTAGCCTACGTAGGGCCCGCGCGGTAATGCCGCTGCGCGGGCCCTTGGCCGCGAACCGGCCCGGCTCGCCAGTCGCGCCCCATTGGCAGGGCAGCGAGTGCGCCGGTCCGGGCGTAGCTAAGCCGGGAGGTAACCGTGCCTATGTTGCCCCTGGACGATGCGAACATGCCGCTGTTCACCGTCGGCCAGGTTGCCGAGATGCTGGAGGTCCAGCAGGCGTTTTTGCGGCGGCTCGACGAGTTTCACGTCGTGCGGCCGTCCCGGTCGGCGGGCGGTCAGCGCCGGTACACCAGGAACGAGATCGTGGTCGTCCGCTACGTCACCGAGCTCATGGAGGACGGGCTAACGCTTGCCGCGATCCGGCACGTGCTGCGACTCGAGGCGCGGGTTCGTGAGCTGGAGGCGGAGCGGGACGCGCTGCGGGCCGAGCTGGCACGGCTGCGGCCAGCTGAGGGCTAGCCGAGCCGGCGCCTGACCCTGCCCCCAGCCGGCCTCAGTCGACGGGAGCCAGTGCGCCGACCGGG
>JASHSZ010000663.1 GCA_030040815.1 Streptosporangiaceae bacterium | reverse complement strand
CCCTCACATCCCGACGCTAAGGTCCGGCCTGCGGCCAGGCGGAAGGGCCGAACGTCACCAGCGACAGTCCGCGACAACCGTCGCCGACCGATGGCTGTCCGGCTACGCCTCCGGAGACATGGCTGCTCCGTTCCGGCCTGCACCCGAAGGCGGCCCAGGACGCGCCATCCTCACTTGGCCGCCGGGCCACGGCCAATGACACCTGCCGCCGTCCGCCTGACCTGCCGGTGCAGGAACGGGGTACGTGTATGAAACCGGGTGTTATGGCGACCCAGTTTCGAGTATCGGCGGCCAGCGCAATCTGAACCAGAGGCGCTAGCCGCCGATAGAACAGGACTATTGGCGCGGCTGGGCCGCTGTGGTGCCCTTGCTGGACCGGCTAACCCAACGGCTCGCCGCCCACGGCCCGATCGCGATCAGCAGCCAGCACGACTTGGCGGCGGTGGTGTTCACCCAGGCCAGGCCGATCGAGGCAGCGACGGCGATCACCATCACCGTCAGCCGTACCCGGCGGGCCCGCGCCTCCGCAGCGCCTGGCTTGGTCAAGACATCGCGCCGGCGGCCATACAGCAGCGTCGCCTGCGTGGCCAGGGCCGCGAGTAGCAGGTTGACCGCGAAGATGTCCACCGCGAGCGGGTTGTTGCCGTAATCCCCTAGCAGGTTGCTGGTGAACGGCATGGCGGTGATGGTGAACAAGAAGGCGAAGTTCCACCAGGCCAGCCCTTCGTGGTGACCGCCTACGTGTCGGAACACGCGGTGGTGAGCCAGCCAGAACTGGGCCACAACGTAGAACGCGACCACGTAGCTGATGAATTGGTCGGCCTCCCTCGCCAGCTGGGCGGCCAGGTCGGCGGCCGAATCCGGATTGGCGAGCTGGCCCGAAGCTGGCACCCTGACCTGCAACACCAGCAAGGTCAGGGCGATAGCCACCACGTTGTCGGACAAGGTGAGCAGGCGCGCCACGCTCGGCAGGTCGCCGCGGGCGCGGTCAAGGCGCAAGTTGGCAGACATGGTCTCGTTGAGCCTCCCGAACTGCGTAATGGTGATCTGAGATCCTGCAGCTTCGTTGACGGGACCAGAGGCGGTCGCAAGGACAGTACGGGATCGGCGGTGCGCTGTCTCCCGCGCACGCGGGCATTCCACTGGGCACCCAAACTCAGGGACGGCCGGCAGCCAAGGAAGACCTGGGCCCTCATCGGTGCTCCGCACCGGGTCTAGCGGATGTGGCGGCTGAAGCTTCGGACAGGCCGAAGTGACGCATCCTTGACACGCACAAGCTCGCCGAAACCGACCTGTTCGACCGGCACCGCTCGGCGCAGGGCCGAGAACAGCTGAACGGCTGGTGGCGGTGGCCGGCTGGCCTGTCGGCTTGTTGCCACTCGGATCGCCGCTCCGTTGACGAGTCACGGACCAGCCGGGGCCGCGGCCGGGCTCAGTATGGGCGGACGTGCGGCGGGGTCGTTGGAGGCAACGTGCGCAGCGACGGCGAGCAGGTCGCGCCGGAGGTGGACCGATTAGGGAGTGGCGGGTCTCGGCGACCCGCCCCGTTGACGACGCGGTAGAGGCTCAGGCTACGGTAGTCCGACCCGTTCAGCAGATGCCCCTGTCGCTTCGATCATGCCCGTGCTCTCGGCTTTGGCGGGTCGGCCAGGACCAGGGGAAGGAAGATACGGTCGACGATCTCGGTCAGGGTGTCGTCGGGTACGGGTGCCCGGTTCATGATCAGGTCGTGGCGCACGAGATCGAGCGGCAGCGAGGCTATCCGCGGGCTGAGCCGACCGGGATCGATCTCGCCGCGATCGACGGCGCGCTGGATGATGGCGGCCATCCGGCTGGGCGTGCCGGCGATGGCCCGCTCCCGGAGGTCCGAGGGCGGAAGCCCGGTGGCATCAAAGTAGCCGACGAGGACGAAGCTGAGCAGCCCGGCGACCTCACCGACACTGGCGGACATCTGGCGCAGCAGGGCGAGCACGTCGCCTCGCAGCGTGCCGGTGTCTGGCGTGTCGAGCGCGGCGAAGGCGGTGCGGTGGCGGAGGGCGGCGATGACCAGCTCCGCCCGGTTGGACCAGCGCCGGGCAAGCACCGGCCGGCTGGTCCCGGCGCGCGACGCGACACCATCGAGCGTCAAGCCTGGATATCCGACGGCACATAGCTCATCCCAGGCGGCTTCGAGCACAGCGGCCTCGAGCGCGGCGCCCCGCCGGCGCCGAAGCGGCGAGGCGCGTTGGCCCTCCGTAGCGGAAGTCGATCGAGTCGCCTGGCTCACCGCACCACTATAACCACAGGATGCGGTTGCGCATCTTATCCTCAGGCCGTTACCATAGCAGTTATTAGATGCACAGGATGTATCTTAAAGCGTGGATCGGAGCTCCATGAGCGGCGCAGCAACACCAGAAGCAGCGGCCGGGAAGGAGCGGCTGGACCCCGAGTTCATCAAGCTGGCCGTGGTCCTGCTGGTCGGAGTGCTTTTCGTCGCGTTCGACACGACCATCGTCAACGTTGCAATCAACGACTTGGCGCAAGGCCTGCACACGACGGTGTCGACCGCCCAGTGGACGATCAGCGGCTACGTACTCGCACTCGCCATGGTCGTCCCCGTCGCGGGGTGGGCCAGCGAGCGCTTCGGCGCCAAGCAAGTCTGGATGGGAGCGCTGGCCCTGTTCATGGTCGCCTCGGTCCTGTCGAGCGTTGCCTGGGACATCGAAGCGCTGATCGGGTTCCGGGTATTGCAGGGCGTCGGCGGCGGCCTGATGCTGCCCCTCGTGCAGAACCTGCTGGTCGAGGCCGCAGGCGGACGCAAGCTCGGGAGGATCATGGCCCTGGTCAGCCTCCCTGGGCTGTTCGGGCCGATCGCAGGGCCGGTCATCGGCGGCCTGATCGTCAGCAACCTCTCCTGGCGGTGGATCTTCCTGGTCAACGTGCCATTCTCGCTCGCTGGCCTTGCCCTGGCCTGGCGAGGCCTGACGCGCAGCATCCCGCGCAAGGGCGCTTACCTCGACGTTACCGGCCTGGTGCTACTCTCACCCGGCCTCGCCGCGATCCTCTACGCGGTCACCGAAGTGGGCATCAATGCAGGATTCGACCACGCCATCGTGCTCGCACCCCTCGCTATCGGCGTCGCCCTACTCGGTGCATTCGCCCTCCACGCCCTGCGCACCCCCCGCCCGCCGCTGGTGGATCTGCGACTGTTCAAGGCGCGGTCTTTCTCGGCCTCTATCGCGTCCATGTTCCTTTCCGGCTTCGGTGTCTACGGAGCACTCTTGCTCCTGCCCCTCTACTACCAGCAGGTCCGCGGCCAAAGCGCGCTCTACGCCGGCCTCCTGCTCGCGCCCCAAGGCGTCGGGATGCTGCTCACCCGGAGCAAAGCAGGGACGCTCACCGACAAGATCGGCGCGCGCCCGATCGTGCTCGCCGGTGTCGTGCTCACCATGGCCGGCACCATCGCTTACACCCAGGTGACCGTCCACACTAGCGAGATACTCCTCGGCCTGAGCCTCGTCGTGCGAGGCGCCGGCCTCGGCGCCGTCACCATCCCCGTCATGGCGGCCGCCTACCTCGGGCTGCGCACCGACCAGGTACCCCACGCCACCAGCGTCACCCGGATCGCGCAACAGCTAGGCGGCGCGTTCGGCACGGCCATCCTCGCCATGATCCTCGCAACCCAACTCCACACCCACCAGGCCGCGGGCCTCGCCGGTCAGGCCACCGCGTTCGCCAGCACGTTCTGGTGGTCACTCGGCTTCACAGCCATCGCCATCATCCCCGCCCTCGCCCTGCCACACCGCCACAACGTCCCGACCACAACCCCGACCAGCACCCCGCCAACCGCCACTCACCTGACACCTAGTTGACCTGACCGGCGCCATCAGGCTCACGGGTCGCGGAGCCACAACGAGTCACCCTGCCATCACATCCGGCGTGAGCCCAAGTCCAGCACCGAGGCCAGCGCCCAAGCGCGGAACGCGGGCGCCTATGCGGATTCTGTGCTAGCTCGGCGGGATCGCTGCCGAGCTTCGCCCGCTGCGCGGGCGGCGGGATCATCTTGTCTTGCGTGGTGATGAGGTACCAGGCCGGCTTGGTCCGCCATGCCGGGTCGCTGACTGTCCCGCCAAGCGCGCCCGTTCCCTGGGGAACCTGCGAGTCCGCCATGAACGCGGCCTGGTCGGCGGGCACGGCACAAACTCAGCACCCCTCGGCAGCCGATGGCAACGCAGATAGACCCGCGGCCAGCCCTGGCGATCAGGCTCAGTCCGGCGGGCGAGTCACCGACCTTGAGCATCGGCAGTGCCACCGCAGCGGTCACTGTCTTGGTACGCCGGGCCGACGCTCGGCTCGCGACGATTCACGGAGCGCCCGGCGCAGTAACAGCGGCGTTTATGGTGACGGTGCCGGCGTGGCGGAATGTCAGGGTCAGCGGGACGGTCTGCAGGTTCTCGAACGGCACCGGGTCGCGAAGAACGATATCGTCTCCGAACGGGCTCAGGTTGAGCGTGCCGTGGGCCGGGATCTCAAGGCTGCTTACTGTGATCGTGCGCCCCGCGGGTCCGGCGCGCTCGGTCAGGACTGCTCGGCGGGCGATGGGGCTGCGGACTGCGACGAGTGCGTCTGCCGTTCCGCTGAGGTTCCGGATAGTGAGGAACGTGGTTGCGGCGCCGATCCTCGAGGCCGCCTGCTTCGTGTAGGCCCGCATCGGAACTGCCGCAAGACTGATCTGCAGCCGGATCCGGGTGATGGTGCCGACGCCGCCTATGCCAACCCAGGTCGAGAGCAGGGCGATGAGGATGATCGCGCAGATCGACGGACCCGCCGCGGCGCGGACCACGTCGCTGAGCCGCCCCTTCGCGGCAGCGGCTGGGGCCTGGCTTGTACCGGCAGGCGCGGCGGTCACTGGCCGTCCTCGGCTAGCGCAGCCATTCGGTCGGCTGTCCGGGTTGCCTGCGCAGGGGCTGCTATGACGGCCTGCCGCCTGGCCGTGGCTGGCTTGAAACGCAGCAGGCGCAAGCTATTGCCGACCACAACCAGCGAGCTGACGGACATTGCCGCAC
This sequence comes from Streptosporangiaceae bacterium, assembly GCA_030040815.1. The sequence goes on along the minus strand of JASHSZ010000663.1, from coordinate 310 downwards.
CCGCGAACAGGGGGTTGACGTAGCCGAGCGCAGCAAGCGGGATGGCGATCACGTTGTACGCGGAGGCCCAAGCCAGGTTGGCCCTGATTACCCTAATGGTGGCCCGGGCGAGTTGAATCGCCGTGGCCAGGTCTGACGGGTCGCCGCTGACCAGAGTGAGGTCGGCGGCCCCGATCGCGGCATCGGCGGCCGAGCCGATTGCCACTCCGAGGTCGGCGTGAGCCAGCGCCGCGGCGTCGTTCACGCCATCGCCAGCGAACGCGACCCGCTTCCCATTCGCCTGAAGCCGCTGGAGGACGGCGACCTTTCC
>JASHSZ010000662.1 GCA_030040815.1 Streptosporangiaceae bacterium | reverse complement strand
GCCACCAGGGACGCGGCCAACGCGGCTGACTTCACCGACGGCGTCCACCGCACGCTAGGAGTCCTGCCCGAGGTCATTTCCGGCCGCGAAGAGGCTGGGCTGTCGTTCGCCGGCGCGACCGCAGAGCTGGCCGCCGAGACTGTGGTCGGCGCTGGGCTGCGGCCGGAGCCGCCCTTCTTGGTGATCGACATCGGCGGCGGGTCCACCGAGTTCGTGCTGGGCAAGTCCGGTAACGACCCGAGATCCGATGCCGACCTGATGGCGATCTCCGTTGACATCGGCTGCGTACGGCTGACCGAGCGACACCTGCACGGCGATCCGCCCACGTTGGCGGAGGTCCGGGCGGCAACCGCAGACATCGACCGTGCGCTCGACGCCGTGGCCGCCGCGATACCCGTCCAGGATGCTCAGACCTTGGTGGGGCTGGCCGGGTCGGTCACCAGCGTCACGGCGATCGCACTGGGCCTGGAAACCTACGACGCGACCCGGACTCACCACGCCCGGATCCCGGCCGCGACCGTCGACGCGGTGACCAGGCAGCTGCTTGGCCAGACCCGACAGCAGCGGGCAGCCATCGGGTCGTTGCACCCTGGCCGGGTGGACGTCATCACCGCCGGCGCGCTGGTGCTCGACCGGGTCATGCAGCGCTTCGGCTTCGCCGAGGAGGTCACCAGCGAGCACGACATCCTGGACGGGATCGCCTGGTCGATCGCCGATGCTGGGTTACGGCGCTGGGTCGGCTGAGGAGCGTCATGGCGACGGATCAGTCGCCCGTCCCACCTGGCAGCGGCTGGCCTGAGGACCCAGCAACGGCCGACACGCCGGTGGCGCGGAGCCCGGCTGAGGTGCGCGCGCTGGCCGCCAGCGCGGGTTCGCTGGCCGAGCTATCCGCCCGCGAGTCCGTCTGCCGCGCCTGTCCCCGGCTCGTCCGATGGCGCGAAGAAGTGGCCGCCACGAAGCGCCGGTCCTTCCAGTCGCAGACCTACTGGGGCCGCCCGGTGCCCGACTGGGGCGCGGAGCGTGCGCCGATCCTGATCCTCGGCCTCGCTCCGGCGGCGCATGGCGGCAACCGGACCGGGCGCATCTTCACCGGGGACCGAAGCGGCGACTTCCTGTTCGCCTCGCTGTGGCGGTGCGGGCTGGCGTCGTCGCCGGAGTCCGTCACCGCAGGGGATGGCCAGCGGCTGATCTCGGCACGGATGGCTGCCACAGTTCGGTGCGCGCCACCGGACAACAAGCCGGAGCCGATCGAGCGCGAAGCCTGCGCTCCCTGGCTTGCCGCCGAGCTCGGTCTGCTGCGCGACTACCTGCGCGTCGTCGTCTGCCTGGGCCACTACGCCTGGCAGGCGCTGTGGCCGCAACTGCCGGACATCGGCTATCAGCCGCCGCGGCCGCGGCCATCCTTCGGCCATGGCGCTGAGGTCTCGCTCGAGTCGGCCGACGACACCGGCCGGCGGCTGACCGTGCTCGGCTGTTATCACCCGAGCCAGCAGAACACCTTCACCGGCCGGGTCACCGGGCCGATGCTGGATGCGGTGTTCGCCGCGGCGCGCGACATCGCTGAGTGCGGTCGGCCGCCCGCTCGCGGCTAGCCGGGCACTCGCGGCAGTCGCCGCCAGCGGTCGGCTGCCCGAATCGCGGCTAGCCGGGCACTCGCAGCAGTCGCCGCCAGCGGTCAGTTGCCCGAATCGCGCGGGCCGGAGCGGGCTGGTCCCGCCGAGCCCGGCCCTGACAGGCGGACTACGTAGGGTAATAAGAATGGCGTATGGGTTACTGCGTGTCTCAGCTGCGAACTATCGCACCGATTAGAAAGCCAGGCAGCCGGCTCCTAAAGGGCGACGGTCCCTAATTGCATTGTCTGGAATCATTACGTACGCGCGGGGTATCATCGCAACGCCCCCGTAGCCCAAGGGAAGAGGCCGGCCCCCTAAAAGGGTCCCCAGTGTCGGTTCGACTCCGACCGGGGGTACGGCTGACCTGCTGTAACGCAGACAGCCGACGGCCATGCCGGTCATTCACCGGACCGATTCGCCGCGTTCGACCGTCATTTGCCCAACTGGTAACAGCCGTGTAACGGCACGTTCCACGGCTGGCGCACAACCATCGTTCTGTCCATTTGCGCCACATTGACCACGCAGTCAGCCGACGCCCAATACATTCCGGCATTGGCGGTCGGCCGGGTGTTAGCCGCTCACGTCGGGTCCGGCGCGGTCGATCGTGATCCGCACGATTAGTCGCTTGTCCCGCCTCATGGCCGCGCGATAGTCCTCCCAGTCGGGGTGCTCGCCGGAGATTCTTCGGTAATAGTCCTCAAGAAGCGGCAGCGCCTCGGGCAGGTAGACAAGCTCCACGTTTCCCTCCGCCTGTACCCACTCGCCGAAGAAGCCGTCATTGATCACACACAACGACGCCCGGGGATCGCGAGCCAGGTTCTTGGCCTTGATCGCGGTCTCCCTGGTGCTGATCAGGACTCGGCCGTCAGCATCCACCGCCGCCACTACTGGTGACAGTTGCGGACGGCCATCGGCTCGGGTGGTGGCCAGGACAGCACGCGGATGACCGGCGATGAACTCGGCTGCGCGACCGATGTCCACCGTGGGCTAAGCGCCGTAGAGCCTGGCTCGGCGCCGCACCTCGTACTCATGCAGGATCGCGCTCGCGTAGCCGTACGAGAGGCCATGCTCGTCGGACAGCCACTGCGCATGCTCGGCGCGCCGCAGGAACGCCGGACCGGATTCAACCCGGCTGAACCACTCTCGGAGTTGGAGTCCCGTCACTACCGGGATCCGGGCTATGAGGTTCTGGTGCATCTCCGGAGAGTGGGTCAGTGACAAGTCGCACCTCCGACGTGAGCGTCGTCCTATGCAGTCGAGAGTGCACCACGTCCGGCCGTGTGACAACCCCTGGGGCCGATCTTCCGTAGCGTGCCGGCCGGCCGTCGGACATCATCCGGACAAAGCCCTCATCCCAGCTGACCGCACCCGGTCGACCCCGGCGAAGAAGGCAATAGCGTGCTTCAAGCCCAAGAGCGTCATCAGCTATGCAATTGCGTCCGAAGACGCTCATGACGGCTAAGTCAGCCGAGACGCTCGAAGATCATCGCCATGCCCTGGCCGCCGCCCACGCACATGGTCTCCAGCCCGATGGACTTGTCGTGGAACTGCAGGCTGTTCAGCAGGGTCGAGGTAATGCGCGCGCCGGTCATCCCGAACGGGTGGCCGACGGCGATCGCTCCGCCGTTGACGTTGAGCTTGTCGATGTCGATGCCGAGGTCGGAGTAGGACGGGATCACCTGTGCGGCGAATGCCTCGTTGATCTCCACCAGGTCGACGTCGTCGATGGTCATGCCCGCCCGATCCAGCGCCTGCCGGGACGCCTCGACCGGGCCGAGGCCCATGATCTCCGGCGAGAGCGCCGTCACGCCGGTCGACACGATGCGGGCGAGCGGGGTGATGCCGAGCTCGGCCGCCTTGGTGTCACTCATGACGATCACGGCCGCGGCTCCATCGTTCAGCGGGCAGCAGTTGCCTGCGGTCACGGTGCCGTCCGGCCGGAACACCGGCTGCAGTTGTGCCACCTTCTCCAGCGTGGTGCCGGGCCGCGGGCCGTCGTCAGCCGAGACCACCGTGCTGTCCGGCAGCGTGATGGGCGTGATGTCGCGCTGCCAGAAGCCATTGGCCAGTGCCTTCTCCGCCATGTTCTGGGAGCGCACGCCGAACTCGTCCTGCTCGGCGCGACTGATCCCGCGCAGCTGGGCGACGTTCTCCGCGGTCTGGCCCATGGCGATGTAGATGTCCGGGATGCTGCTGTCGGCTCGAGGATCAGCCCACGTAAAGCCGCCCTTGGCCATTTCGGCGGCGCGCACTTCGGCGCCGGCGAACACCGGGTTCTTGGTATCGGGCTGGCCGTCGCTGCTGCCCTTGCCGAACCGGCTCACGCACTCGACGCCGGCGGAGATGTAGATATCTCCTTCGCCGGCCCTGATCGCGTGGAACGCCATCCGGGTGCTCTGCAGCGAGGACGAGCAGTACCTGGTGATGGTCGTGCCCGGCAGGAAGTCATAGCCGAGCATCACCGCGACGACCCGGCCCATGTTGTACCCCTGCTCGCCGCCGGGCAGGCCGCAGCCGAGGATCAGGTCGCTGATCTGCGCCGGATCCACCTGCGGCACCTTGGCCAGTGCCGCGGTGACCAGCTGCACGGTCAGGTCATCAGGGCGGATCGTGGTGAGCGATCCCTTGAACGCCCGGCCGATCGGTGAGCGGGCGGTAGCGACGACGACGGCCTCCGGCATGACAACTCCCTGGGACAAGTCCGTTGTTACTGGCTAGCAGCTTATGAAACGCTAGGCCCCCGTGGCTTCCCGGCAGCCAGAACGGCAGTCGTCACGAGGTTTGTCCGCGGTAACAGCGAGTCCGAATGAGGCATTGTGCCCGCGCCCAATGTCGAGATAAGACCGGGTGCAGCAGCCTTAAACTAACGCGCCGGGACCGTCAGCTGGGCTCGGCCGACCCCCGGAGGGACCATGGCATTCCCGAGTGACCTGGAGATAGCCAGGGCAGCGTCGCTCAAGCCGCTCGACGACGTGGCTGCCGAGATGGGCATCGGCAGCCACTTGCTCGAGCCGTACGGCGAGCAGGTCATGAAGGTCAAGCTGGCCGCGATCGAGGAGCTCGCGGACCGGCCGGTCGCGAAGTACGTCGTGGTCTCCGCGATCACGCCCACCCCGCTCGGGGAGGGCAAGACCACCACGACAGTCGGGCTCGGGCAGGGCCTGCACCATATCGGCAAGCAGGCGACGGTGGCCATCAGGCAGCCGTCGATGGGTCCGACGTTCGGCATCAAGGGCGGGGCGGCGGGCGGCGGGTACAGCCAGGTCGTGCCCATGGAGGTGCTGAACCTGCACCTCACCGGTGACATGCACGCCGTGACGGCCGCGCACAACCTGCTGTCGGCGATGATCGACAATCACCTCTACCAGGGCAACGCGCTCGGCATTGACCAGCACAACATCACCTGGCGCCGGGTGCTGGACGTGAACGACCGGGCGCTGCGGAACATCATCATCGGGCTCGGCGATCGCGGCGACGGCGTGCCGCGGCAGACGGGATTCGACATCACCGCGGCGTCGGAGGTCATGGCGACGCTGGCGCTCACCTCCTCGCTGGCCGACCTGCGGGCTCGGCTCGGCAGGATCGTCATCGGCTACACCAAGGACGGCACCCCGGTGACCGCCGAGCAGCTGCACGCCGCCGGGTCGATGGCCGTGATGTTGCGGGACGCGATCAAGCCGAACCTCATGCAGACGCTGGAGAACACGCCGGTGCTGGTGCACACCGGACCGTTCGGCAACATCGCGACCGGCAACTCGTCCGTCATCGCCGACCTCATCGGCATTCACGGCGGGGATTATCTGATTACCGAGGCGGGCTTCGGCGCCGACATGGGCGCCGAGCGGTTCTTCAACATTAAGTGCCGCACCTCGGGGCTCATCCCCAACGCGGCCGTCGTGGTGGCCACGGTGCGCGCGCTGAAGGCGCACTCCGGCAAGTACCGCATCGTCGCCGGGCGGCCGCTGCCCGAGGACCTGCTGGCTGAAAACCCCGATGACGTGCTCGCCGGTGCTGCGAACCTGCGCAAGCAGGTCGAGAACATCCGGCTGCACGGCGTTCCGGCGGTGGTCGCCGTCAACGCCTTTCCCACCGACCACGCCAGCGAGCACCAGGCGATCAGGGACATCGTGGCCGAGATGGGCGCCCGGTCGGCGGTGTGCACGCACTTTACTGACGGCGGCGTCGGCGCCGTCGAGCTGGCCGAGGCGGTGGCCGAGGCAGCTGACGAGCCGTCACGCTACCAGCCGCTTTACCCGCTTTCGGCCAGCCTGCGGGAGAAGATCGAGACTGTCGCGACGAAGGTCTACGGGGCCGGGCAGGTGGAGTACTCCGCGGACGCGGCCAAGCAGCTCGACACCTACGAGCGGGCCGGCTTTGGCAACCTGCCGGTCTGCATCGCCAAAACCAACCTGTCCATCTCCTCCGACCCAACCCTCAAGGGCGCCCCGACCGGGTGGACTCTGCCGGTCCGGGAGGTGCGCGCATCGGTCGGCGCCGGGTTCGTCTACCCGATCTGCGGTGATATCCGGACGATGCCGGGCCTCGGCACCAGCCCGGCGGCGGCCCGGATCGACCTCGATGAGGACGGGCTGATCGTCGGCCTGAGCTGACCGCGAATCCTGTTAAGGCGAAGACTTTCCCATGTCCGGGCATGGGAAAGTCTTCGTGATCATGGAGTAAGCGCTTACCACTGGGATGCGGCACCGCGGGCTGGATAGTCGAGACGGCGAGCCGGGCTGCCGTGGTGGGATACCGTCGATAACAGGCGTCCCAACTGGCAAAGGCGGCCATCCCCATGCAGGTCCACGAGTCCCTGATCGACCTGGTCGGGAACACGCCGCTGG
>JASHSZ010000083.1 GCA_030040815.1 Streptosporangiaceae bacterium | reverse complement strand
CGACAGCCCATGGGTCACTGCGGTCGGCGGCACCATCCCGAACGCTGGCCTGGCGACCTTGGCCGGGCGGACTGCCCCGGACGCACTGTGGACCGCCACGAACAGCAATTCCGACGCCGAGTCCGCAGGCGTATCCGTGGTCTACCCAAAGCCGTACTGGCAGCGCGGCATCCCGGCACTGGACGGCGTCACGGGACGCGCGTTCCCCGACATCGTGATGGATGCTGATGACGGCACTTCGCAGGCGTCGCCTACCTTCGCGGGCATCCTCGCGCTGGCCACCCAACTGCGCGGGGCCGACCTGGGCACGATCAACCCGGCTCTGGCGGCGATCGGACCGCGCGGTGCCGCGGTCGGCATCATCAGTGTCCCTGCTGGTTACACGGACAGCGCCTACGGCGTCACCGGCTACTCCTCCGGCCTTGGCTACTCCATCGCGGCGGGCTGGGGCACCATCTACGCGCCGACCTTCGTGCCCGCCCTGGTCAGGCAGATCGACAGCCAGCACGGGCCGTCTCAGCCGAGTCAGCTGGCCCGCGACGAGCTGAGCCGGTTGCAATCCAACATCCGCGAGTCCGCCCGCACCGTGGCGGGTGGTCAGACCGTCACGGTCACTGGGAACGGCTTCATCCCGGGCCGTACCCCGAACGGCACGACGATCCTGGACGGTTTCGGCGTGTACCCGCCGCTGTTCGGCCAGTACGGCGTGACGACCGGCCCGTACGCCAATCCGGCCTCGACGGTGCCAGGACAGACCTGGGACGACGTCACCGCTACTCTCGCCGGACCGCGGTTGGACGCGCCACAGCCGCTCGCTGTGAGCGGCCCGAACGGCAGCGGCTCCGTCACGGTCACCGTCTATACACCGGGATTGGCCGTAGGCACGTACACGGTGACGATCTCTGGGCTGCTGTTGACGCAGACCATTTCGTTCCGGGTCAGCATCCCCGGCTAAGCCCAACAGCTGAGACGTTTGCATTGACATGTCAGCATTCGAGGAGTGAGCTAAAACAGAGCTGACGTGCGCCCGTAATGACGCGTGGCTGGTCTGCTGAGACCCGGATGGTGAGCACCGCGTGAAGCTAGCGCTCTTTGACGAGTTCCGCCTCGGTGTCGTGCGAGGTCACGAGATCATCGACGTCTCCGCCGTCACCGCCGAGATTCCGCGGATTCATCAGCAGGACGTCCTGCGCGCCGTGATCGAGGACTGGGACCAGTGGCGGTCCGGGCTCGAGTGGGCCGCAGATCACGGACCTGGCCTGCCACTGGAGGCAGTAGCGATGCGGCCGCCCGTGCCGCGGCCGGTGAATATCGACTGCATGGCGGTGAACTACCTGGAAGGGGGAGCCCTAGAGGCGCTTCCCCCCATTGGTGCGTTTCACAAGACGCCCAACTCCATCATCGGCCCTGGCGACACGATGATTCTGCCGGATGTACCGGGGACCATCTTCGAGGGCGAGGCCGAACTCGCGGTCGTAATCGGCAAACGCGGAAAGGACGTCCCGCTGCAGGACGCGATGGATTACGTGTTCGGCTACACGAATCTGATCGACGGATCGGCCCGCGGACTGCCGGGTCTCAACGCCTTTTATCCGATGAAGTCGCGAGATACGTTCTGCCCAATCGGCCCGTTCCTCGTCACGAAAGACGAAATTCCGGATCCGCAGAATCTCGCCGTCCGGCTGTGGAACAACGGCGAGCTCATGCAGGATTTCAACACCAGTGATATGGCACATCCGATTCCCCGGTGTGTTGAGTTCGTCTCGTCGGTCCATACGATCGAGCCGGGCGACCTGATTGCCACCGGCACAAACCACGGTGGGCTGAACCCGTTCATGGACGGCGACGAGATCGAGCTCGAGGTCGAAGGTCTCGGTCGCCTCCGGATCAGCGTGCGGGACGACCTGAAGCGAACCTGGAAGCGAGAGACTCGCCACGACCGTCAGGCGCAGGGCAAAACCGGACCGACACCACAGCTCACCGGCAAATACGCACCGGATGGCGAGCGCGAGCTCTGAGCGGAGGAACTGGGCATGCCGAGAGTAACGGGCCTGGGACACGTCGGGATCTACGTACGCGATCCACAGCTGATGATCGAGTTCTATTCGGGGTTTCTGGGCATGTCCGTTACCGACCGGGGCCCGGACGACTGGATCGTCTTCCTCAGCGCGAACCCAGCGACTGAGCATCACGAGTTCGCGATGGTACGGTCCGCAGACCATAAGACGGACCCGCAGCAGATATCGTTTACGGTGGCCTCACTTGCCGACCTCAGGGCCTTCTATGCGGCGATACTCGAACGCGGGTACCCCGTCGAGATGGTCGTGAATCACGGCAATGCAATCGGCTGCTACTTCCGTGATCCAGAGGAGAACGTTGTCGAGGTCTACTGGCATACCGGCAAGGACTGGCCCCAGCCCTACGGAGATCCGATTGACCTGTCGATGTCAGAGGAGGAACTGCTCGACATCGTCGCTGCGCTGTGATCACGTGACCGGCGTCGTCGGGTAGCCGCACGTTCGTGTTCTCGTACCTCACCGAGCTGCGCTGCCCGCGCTGTGCTGCTCGCTACGCGGCCGACGTCGTCCACGGCGTGTGCGCCTGTGGCTCGCCGCTGCTCGCGCAGTACGACCTCGCCCGGCTGGCCGCCGACTCGTCACGGGGGGCGTTCGCCGGGCGCGAGGGCTCGCTGTGGCGCTATCACGAGCTGTTGCCGGTGTCGCAGCCGGAGAACATCGTGAGCCTCGGCGAGGGCATGACGCCGCTGCTGGCGCTGCCGCGCCTGGGCGCACGGCTCGGTGTGCCCTCGCTGCTGATGAAAGACGAGGGGACAATCCCCACCGGCTCGTTCAAGGCGCGCGGCGCCGCCGTGGGCGTATCCAGGGCGGCGGAGCTCGGGGTGCGTGGCATCGCCATGCCGACGAACGGAAACGCCGGCGGGGCGTGGGCGCTGTACGCGGCGCGGGCCGGGCTCCACGCCGTGATTGCCATGCCGGAGAAGGCGCCCGTCATCTGCAGGGGCGAGGTGGCCGGGGCAGGGGCCGAGCTCTACCTGGTGCGCGGGCACATCGGCGACTGCGGCCGGCTGATCAATGCCGCGGTTGCGCGCCGCGAGGGTCTGCTGGAGGTTTCGACGCTGAAGGAGCCCTATCGGCTCGAGGGCAAGAAGACGATGGGCCTGGAGATAGTCGAGCAGCTTGGCTGGACCATGCCAGGCATGATCGTCTACCCCACCGGCGGCGGGGTCGGGATCATCGGCATCCACAAGGCGCTGAGCGAGCTTGTCGAGCTGGGCTGGATGAGCGGACCGCTGCCTCGGCTGGTCGCGGTCCAGGCCAGTGGCTGTGCCCCGATCGTCAGGGCGTTCGAGGCTCGCGCGCGCGACAGCGTGCCGTGGCCGGACCCGCACACCGCCGCCTTCGGTCTCAACGTGCCCAAGGCGCTCGGCGACTTCCTCATCCTCGACGCGATCTACAGCACCAACGGGCGCGCGCTCGCCGTCAGCGATGCCGAGTTGCTGACCGCACAGCACGAGATAACCCGCACCGAGGGTGTGCTGGTCTGCCCGGAGGGCGCCGCGACCGTCGCCGCGATCCGGGTGCTGCGTGAGCGCGGCGAGATCGCCGAGGATGAGGTCGTAGTCGCGCTCAACACGGGCGCCGGAATCAAGTACCCCGACACGATGAGCGTGGCCGCGCCGCTGCTCGAGCCGAATGGCGAAATCCCGGTTGACGTCAGGTGGTGACGAAGATGCTCTTGACTGGCCCGTTGACAGGCCATCGGTGAATTTTCCAGGCTCGCTCGACGTGATCTCGTGGAGCGACTTCAAAGCCCGCCAGCCCGACCTGGCCGGCTCGGGAGCGGACTTGCTGTACCACTTCGGCGTTGGGTTAGCTTTCCTCGCCACAGTACGGGCTGATGGCGGACCGCGGCTGCACCCGATGTGCCCGCTGCTCACCGAAACCGGGCTGTACGCGTTCATCGTCCCATCGCCCAAGCAGCGGGATCTCCATCGCGACGGGCGGTACGCGATGCACTCGTTCCCCCTCGAAGACAACGAGGACGCCTTCTACGTGAGCGGAGTGGCCCGCCACGTCTCAGATCGGGATACCCGAGACCGGCTCGCCCGTCAATTCGCCGGGGAGCGGTTCGAGTTCGCGGTGCCACCGCCGGGCGAGGAGCAGCACCTGTTCGAGTTCGGAGTTGAGGCGGCGATGCTCACCCGATCGACGGGGCACGGTGATCCGCAGCCGCAGCACACCATCTGGCGGGCGGGCTGACGGAGTCCGCCGGCTGGTTCGCTGCTGACCGTGGCGGCGGGCACCGGGCCGGCCACGGCCGATCTCACTCGTTGCCGAGTAGCGTTGATGACAGGGCAGCAAGCGGCTGATGCCAGGCACATAACGGGGGCACGCTGTGTCGGTCCGGGATGACGCGCGGCAGCCGGACGACCGCGCCCGCGCGGCAGCCGGGATCGAGGCGCTCCAGCGGTGGTATCGCCCCTGGACGGGCTGCTGGCGCACGACGGGCTGGTGGAACTCCGCCAACGCGCTCACCGCGGTGATCAGCTACACCCAGCGCACCGGCGATGTGACTTACCTCAGCGTGGTCGAGCGCACGTTCCGGGCCGCGAGCCGTCGGCACAAGGACTTCCTGGTCAGCTTCTATGACGACAACGGCTGGTGGGGCCTGGCCTGGGTCGCTGCCTACGACCTGACAGGCGAGGTACGTTACCTCGACGCGGCCCGGACAATCTTCGCCAACCTGCTGACCGGGTGGGACGACGCCTGCGGTGGCGGCGTGTGGTGGAGCACCGACCGCTCGTACAAGAACGCCATTACCAACGAGCTGTTCCTCACCCTGGCAGCCCGGCTGCATCAGCGCTGTCCGGACGGCGAGGATTACCTTGACTGGGCGCGGCGGGAGTGGGACTGGTTCTGCGCACGCGGCCTGATCGGTGCCAGCGGCCTGGTCAACGACGGGCTCGACGATTCCTGTCAGAACAACCAAGGGCGGACGTGGACCTACAACCAGGGCGTCCTCCTCGGCGGGCTGGCCGCGCTGCATGAGATAACCGGCGACGCCGCCTACCTCAGGCACGGCGAGGCGCTCGCCGGTGCAGCGCTCACCCGGCTGACCACCCCGGCCCCGCTCGCCAGGCACGGCATCCTGCTCGAGCCCGGCGAGCACGCCACCGCCCGCCGCGACCGGGACCTTCCGCAGTTCAAGGGCATATTCGTGCGCAACCTCTACGACTTCTACCTGCACAGCCCGCGTCCTGCCTACCGCGATTTCATCTGTGACAACGCCCGCTCGATCTGGGCCAACGACAAGAACAGCAGCAACCAGTTCGGCCTGCACTGGGCAGGTCCGTTCGACAAGGCCGACGCTAGTCGGCAAAGCTCGGCGCTGGACGTGCTGAACGCGGCTGTGCCGCTCGCCGCGTGAGACGACGTTCCGTGTGCTCGCGGCGATAACGCGACGGTGAACCGGGCGCGAACAGATCGCGGGAGTCCCCCCAGCCCAGGCACCGCCGCCTGGTCATCGTGTGTCCTGCCGAGCTGGCAAGGCGGCTTGGCCTGCTTGGCCGAGCCCGGCGAGAAGGGCCCGGACAGCGAGATCCCACCGGCGGTTCACCGATGCCCTGGTCGAGCCAAGCCATCCGGCGGCCTCCTGCATAGCCAGCCCCTGGGCCAGGGCGAGGAGCCCATGGGCGATATCGGTCTGGTCGCCGTCGATGATCCCGGCGTCGATGCAACGCCGGACCCGATGCACGATGAACTCCCTGGTCGCCGCTCCGGCCTCCAGCTCGGCGGGACCGGGGTCGAAGTCGGCGAAGGGCCGGGAGAACATGACCTGTGTCAGCACAGGGTTGTCTCGGGCGAAGACCCGGAAGACGTGGACTGCACGGAGAAGGTCAGCGTGTGGATCATCGGACTCCCGCAGTCTCCGGAAGCTCCCTGCGAGGAGCCGGAAGCCCTCGAAGAAGACCTCGCGCACAAGGCCGGCCTTGTCGCCGAAGAGCTCGTAGACGGCGGGCGGTGATGTCTGGGCCTGTTCGGCGACCTTCCGGGTGGTGAACCCTCCCACTCCGTCAGCGGCCAGCATTGCGACTGCCACCTGCACGATGTGCTCGCGCAGCTGGCCGGTCCGCTGCTTGGCTCTGGGCATCGCCGAATCCTCCGTTGGCCACCTTGTCTCATCCGAGTATCGTCCGCGGCCGGGAATCGGCCTGACATCTGCGCACGTCATCGCGGGCGGCAGAACCCAGGCTCGGTCAGCATGCGGGCGGTGCGGCAAGCCGTGCCCGGTACTCCGCGTCGTCCGTGTCGATGGCTTCCCGGAGCGCGGACTGCGCGAGCTGCCGAGCGCGCAGCTTGGTCGCCGCGTGCGCGTCCAGGTCGAGGCTGGCCAGCCCGGCTGCGGCTGCGGCGGCGGCCTGAGCGAGCTCCGCCGCCGGCACCACCCGGTCCAGGAATCCTGCGACGACCGCATCGTCGGGCGGGAAGACCTCCGCGAGGCTGACGGCCCGGTTGAAGCAGGCCGGGGTTAGGCGCTGGCGACAGATCTCCACCGCGGCCCGCGGCATGGTCATGCCGATGGCGACCTCATTGGCCGTGAGCTTGTAGGCGCCGCGGGCCCCGATGCGGTAGTCGCCGGACAGCAACAGGAACACCCCCATCGCCACGGCGTGCCCAGGACAGGCGACCACGACCGGGGTTGGGAAGGCCAGCAGCTGCGCTGCCAGGTCAAATCCGGCGCGCAGCAGGTCAGCCGATGCCGCGCCGCCGGCCCGAAGGATCGTCAGATCGAACCCCGCCGAGAACACGCCCTCCCGGCCGGTCAGGACGACCACCGCCCCGTCAGCGGCGGCGCGGTCGAGGGCGGCGGCGAGCTCGGTGAGCATCGCCTGGGATAGCACGTTCACCTTGCCGTCGTCCATAGTGATCGTCGCGACGGAGTTGCGCAGCCCGTAGCTGACCAGCGCGCTCATGAGCAGTCACCGCCTTTGGCATGCCGTGCCGCAGCCGTGCGGGTCGGACCCGGCGGCCCGCCGTGACCAGCCCGGCGGCTGCTCAGGGCCATGGACACCGATTCGCCGCGGCCAGTTACCGGCCAGTGTAACGTATTGAATCATAGTTACGAAACAATGTTATTTTTAGATGGCCGCTCGCTGACGCGACGCCTCGCTTCGCCTCGATCCCGCAGAATCAGGCGCGCTCGTCAGCACCACTGCAGCCTGGATGGTCGAGAGACGCGGCCGGCCTATGAGCAGCTGGTGACCCGCAAGCTGCAGGTTGAGAGTTCGGCAGTTAGCCTGTGAGTTACTGACGTTGTCCCTGTCGCGGGGAGGTGACATGCAGCGCAGGATCGGTCGCCGGCGAGCGGATGTCGCGGCTGTGACCGGCCGGGGTATTGGCATCCGGGCAGTCGCGTTCCTGCCTGCGGCCCTGGGGCCGGCCGTGATCCCAACGGGCGGCTATCTGTACCTGGCCGTGATCGGCAACCTCCTTGGTATCGTGGTCCTCGTCGTGTTCGGCATATGGGGATTCCGTATCGGTAGCGGTGGGCGCGACGGTGGTGGCGGCGGCGGCTCGAAACGCCGCGGTGTCGGACCTCCGCCACCTTCCGGCGGCCGGGAACTGGCCGACGACTTCGCCGCGTGGGAGCAGGAGTCTGGGACTCCCCAAGATGAGCCCGCCATGGCTGGACGAGACTGACCAGTTGGGAGCTGCCGAGGCTGGTGGTACAACTGTTCACCGGGCTTCGCCTGACGGCTCGGTCTGCTCCTGGCTCGTCGCATTCGACGGTGCGATGACGGCCAGGAACACGGCGGCCTGCTTGGAGGCCTCAGGCCGGCGGCAGGCACGGCAGGCCGTGTCCGGCCGCGCGGCGAGTACGTCACCCGGCCGCAGGGTCGGTGTGCTGCGAGGATGTACTCAATAGCCGGCTGGTTGCCGGACCTCTCCACACTGACCACCGCCGTAGCTAGCCGTCACTAGCTGGCTTGAAGGCCTTTCGGCGCGTGAAATGCGACTTACGTCCGTGTGATGCGTAGCTTCGGGAGCCGATACTGGCAGTAGATGTGTAAGTCATGCCGGCAGGCCGGCCCGGAGGCTCTCATGGGACGTCGGTCACTTGCCCTATCGGTCCTGGCAACGGCCGCAGCTGCGCTGGTCGCCGCGGGCTGCGGCTCGGCCGGATCGTCGTCACCTCAGCTGGGGTCAAGCCGTCCGCCCGCCGTCAGCTCGCCTTCGATCAGTCCGTCGCCGAGCGCGCCGGTGAGCACGTCACCGCCGGCGGCGGCGCCGTCGCCGAGCGCGCCGGCTCCGGCCGTGCTCGCGCCGGGCATGAGCGGGCCCGCGGTGCTGCAGCTGCAGCAGCGGCTGGCGGCGCTGAAGTACTATCCGGGGCCGGCTGACGGGCAGTTCGGCCCCGACACCGAGGAGGCGGTGTGGGCCTTCCAGGAGACCCAGGGGCTGCCGGTCTCCGGCACGGTCGGGCCGCAGATGCAGGCGGCGCTCGCGGATCCGCAGAGCCCTGCTGTCCTGGTTCCGGACGGCGGCGCCACCCGCGTCGAGGTCAACCTGGCAGCGGAGGTGCTGGTGTTGTACCAGGGCGGGCAGGTCGCCCTGGTCAGCCACGTCTCTACCGGCGGCGGCTATTACTACTGCTCGCCCGGCGGTGGCTGCGCTTACGCGATCACCCCGACCGGCAACTTCCAGACCACCGTCTTCATGCCCGGCTGGGTGACCGTGCCGCTCGGCGAGATGTACAACCCGGTGTTCTTCATCGACACCGCCTTTGCGATCCATGGCGACACCGACGTGCCGCTGCAGCCGGTGTCGCACGGCTGCGTGCGCATCCCGATGGACATCGCCCAGTTCTTCTACACGATGGTGCCGACTCCGGGCACCCCGGTCTACATCCGCGGCTGACTCTGGCCGGACGGTGCCAGA
>JASHSZ010000082.1 GCA_030040815.1 Streptosporangiaceae bacterium | reverse complement strand
TGCTGATCTCGTCGGAGATCGAGGAGGTGCTCGGGCTCGCCCATCGCGTGCTCGTGATGCGCCGTGGCTCGATCACGCGCGAGTTTGGCGCCGATCCGCCAATGGAGGCCGTGATGGAGGCCGCGTTCGGCCTCGGAGGGAGCACGACCACATGACCGTGCAGCCATCCGACCCCGTGGCCGGCGACCCGGTCGTGGCCGGGGACCCCGTCCCTGGCGCCCCCTTTGTGGCTGGGGACACCGGCAGTGCCGGTGCCATCGCGATTCCGGGCATTCGCTCGCTGCGCCGGATCAGGGCCGAGCACGTTCGCGACTACGGCATCGTCGCGTTCGCCGTGGCGCTGTTCGCCTACTTCTGGATAGCCTCGCCCGTCTTCTTTACCACGCAGAACCTCCTCAACGTCCTCTTCCAGAACGCGACCATCGGCATCGCCGCGTGCGCCGTGACCCTCACGATCATCGCCGGCAACTTCGATCTCTCGCTCGGCTCGATCTTCGTCCTGAGCGAGGTACTGGGCGCCTATGCCGCCGTCCACTACGGCGTGTACTGGGCTTTCCCGGTGACGATCCTCTCCGGCGCGGGGATGGGACTGATCAACGGGCTGCTCGTGACGAAGCTGCACATCAACGCCTTCCTCGCCACGCTCGCGACCGCGCTGTCGTTTGGCGGCATCGCGGTCGGAGTGACCGACGGCGGCCTGCTGATCACGCCGAGCAGCCCCGTATTCACGCTCATCGGTCAGCACCGGGTCATTGGCATCCAGTACCCCGTCATCATCTTCGCCGGCGTCGCGATCGTGCTACAGCTCGTGCTGGCCTACACCGTCTTCGGCCGCCACCTCTACGGCGTCGGCGGCAACCGCAACGCCGCGCGCCTGTCGGGCCTCAAGGTTGACCGGACCGTGGTCATTACGTTCGTGATCACCGGCGCCGCGTGCGGCCTCTCCGGCCTGATCGACTCGTCGACAACGGGCTCGGGGACCAGCGACATGAGCGGTCTGGGCGGCTCACTGGCGCTGCTCGCGATCGCCGGCGTGGCGCTCGGCGGTAGCAGTATCTTCGGCGGCGTCGGCTCGGTGTGGCGCACTGTCCTAGGTGTGCTGATTCTCGGCGTCATCACGAACGGATTCGACCTGCTCGCCGTCCCGGACTTCTGGCAGGACATTGTCCGCGGCGCCCTCATCATCGTCGCGGTCGCGATCGGCACGATCATCGAGAGACGCTGAGGCCGGGCGGGCGATGCCGCCTGGCCGCAGGCCACGCCGACCCAGGAACCTCACGACCAGCAGATACTTCAGGTGGCTGGCTGGCCACTGAGTGATGTTCGCGCCCTGGGCGTCGTGGTAATAGTTCGTGCAGCCCGCGTCCATCGCCGAGGCGTGCGCCGCAAGCTGTCGGTCGATCCAGGCGACGTAGCTCCGCTGCGCGGCGGCGTTGGTATCGACGTACTGCCACCGGCCGCGCTCCATCCTGGCGATCGCGCGGGCCGCGAACTCGGCCTGCCGCTCGAGCTGAGCAATGATCGAGCCCGCACCGTTGGTGTTCGGCCCGTACAGGATGAAGAAATTAGGAAAGCCGGCCACGGTGATACCCAGGTATGCCGACTGCCGGTTCCGCCACGCGTCCTGCAGGCTGAGCCCGCCGAGGCCGGTTACCGCCAGGGTGGCGAGGAAGTTCGTCGGCTGGAATCCGGTGCTCAGCACGAGGACGTCGACGGGTCGCTCCGTGCCGCTGTCGTCCACGACGCCGGTGTGCGTCACGGCCGTCACCGCGTGCGCCACGAGTTCCACGTTGGCTCTGTTGAGCGCGCTGTAGTACGTCGACGCCAGGACGACGCGCTTGCACCCCCACGGATAGCTGGGCGTGACGCTGCGGCGAACCTGCTCGTCCGCGATGGCCGACTTGATAAACGCCACGCAGGCCGCCCGCCGCTCTGCCTGGCGTCGGCTGGTCAGATCGAATGCCCGACCGCGCTGCATCGCCTTGTAGAACAGCCAGGCGCGGTGGGCCTTCTGCGCGCCCGGAACGGTGCGATAGACCCAACGCTCGGCCGCGCCGAATGGTCGCTCCAGCTTCGGCTCCACCCAGCCGGGCTCGCGCTGGAAGACATACAGCCTGGCGGCCTGCTCTGCTACGGCGGGCACCACCTGCGCCGCGGTGGACCCGGTTCCCACCACCGCAACGCGCTTGCCGGTCAGGTCGATGTCCGGCTCCCAGTGCGCGGTGTGGAACGTAGGACCGACGAAGGTTTCCAGCCCCGGCCAGTCCGGAATGCGGGGGACGCTGAGCAGGCCCACCGCGGAGATCACTGCGTCGAAGTGCTCGGTGTCCCCCGCCGTGGTGCGCAGCTCATACCGCGCCTGCTCGTCCAGCCACCGGACCGAGGCCACTGCTGTGCCCAGCCTCAGGTGCCGGCGCAACCCGAACCTGTCCACGACGTCGCGGGCGTACTGCAGAAGCTCCGGCTGCGTGGCGTGGGTGCGCGACCAGTCGTACCGCAGGAAGGAGAACGAGTACGCGTGTGAGTGCACGTCCACCTCACAGCCTGGATAGCGGTTGTGCCACCACGTCCCGCCTACGCTCGGGGCCTTCTCGAAGATGACGAACTCCGCGGTCGTTCGCTTGCGGAGATTGACCGCCGC
>JASHSZ010000661.1 GCA_030040815.1 Streptosporangiaceae bacterium | reverse complement strand
GCAGCACGCCGGCGACGATGAGCACGGCGGCTAGCAGCAGCCCGGCCGTGGACACCAGCACGTCGAATGTCCTTCTGCGCATTGCGGTTCTCCCTTGCGGTCTTCCGGGCCCTGGCCGGCCCGGCCAGTGGACTTGTCTGACCGGAGCGTCCCGCCCGGCAGCGGTGCCGTGGCAGGGCCGTGGGCCCTCAGGTGGGCGGGACTTCCGGTCCCGTCTGGCGGCGATCCGCAGGCAGAAGGTCAGCAGCGGCAATGACCTTCGGCCCTATGGCGGGCGGCGTGCGAGCGGTGGTGTGGATGTGGCGGGAGGGACCGATACACATGGAGTCGCGGAGCTACTGGCGCTCAACGAGGCCAGCACACCTGCGAGATCTGGATCCGCGAGAGGCGGGTTGGTCCCTCCCGTTGACATGGCCATGGCCGGCATCGTTCCGGGCCTAATGCCTCTACTAGCCGGCTCGGTGAGCTGCAAGGCTCGGTACGAGCGGATAGTTGAGGGAGATGATCGGGCATGACGTGCGTCGGTGACGTGATGACGCGCAATGTCGTTGCGGTGCGCAAAGACGCCCGGTTTAAGGACATCGTCCAGGTGATGCGCGCGCGCAGGTTCAGTGCCTTCCCGGTACTCGACGACAATAACCGCGTGATCGGCGTCGTGTCCGAGGATGACCTGCTGGTACGGCAGGCGATTGCCGGGCCCGGAGCAGGTCCGCGATTTATGCCGGGGCACGGGGATCGTGCGAAGGCCACGGGTTTGACCGCCGCAGAGCTGATGACCACGCCGGCTATCACCACCCGCGCCGATGCGGCAATCGCCGACGCAGCGCGGATAATGCACGCCAGACACGTTAAGCGGCTGCCGGTCGTGACTTCCGACGGGCGCCTGGTGGGGGTGGTAAGCCGGATAGACCTGCTGGGCGAGTACGACCGTCCCGATGCCGATGTCCGGACTGACATCATCAAGCGGGTCATTGAGTCCGAGTTCGTGCTAGACAGCCTCGCCTTCACTGTGACGGTTGAGTCTGGCGTCGTGACGCTGGCGGGTCCGCTCGACAGTGAGGACGTGGCGGTCAGCTTGCTGGCCGAGGTCCGGCGGGTGGCCGGCGTCGTTGCCGTCCGGGATCGGCTCAGTTACCCGCGGCGCTGACTGGGGCAAGCTGGACACAGCAAACCGAGGGGAGAGACACCGTGTCGGATGTGGTGTTCGAAGATCTGGACGAAGCCGAGTGCATCCGGCTCATCGCGCCGGGCGGGATCGGCAGGCTGGTGTTTTCCGGCAGCTGGGACCTGACCTGCCTGCCGGTCAACTACAAGTTCTACGACGGCGCGATCTTGTTCCGGACCGCCCAGCAGGGTTCAACGGATGAGGATCTGCGTACCGGTATCGCGCACGCGGAGTACCGGGTGGCCTTCGAGGTCGATGACTTCGACCCGGTGGCGCGCGAGGGCTGGAGCGTCCTGGTCCAGGGACCGGCGCACCACCTTGACTCGGAGTCGGAGCGAGCGCAGGCATTCGAGGCGGGAGTGGAGCCGTGGCCCGGCGGCGATCGCGAGCACTTCATCCGCATCACCCCCGTTCGGATAACCGGCAGGCGCATCAGGCGCAGGCCAGTCGAATAAACCACCGGCGAGAGTAGGAGCACTCCGATGCGAGCGATGGTGTACCACAGGCCAGGGCAGGCGACCCTGACGGACGTGCCGGATCCAGAGATGACTCACGAGGCCGACGCCATAGTGCGCGTCGAGGCGACCAGCATCTGCGGGACCGATCTGCACATTCTGGCCGGGGATGTGCCGTCGGTGCGCGACGGCCGGATCCTTGGTCACGAGGCGGTAGGCACGGTTGTCGATGTGGGCAGCGCGGTCCGCACGATGGGTCCAGGAGACCGGGTGCTGATCTCCAGCATTTCCGCCTGCGGCAGCTGCCGGTACTGCCGCGAGGCGCATTACGGTCAGTGCCTCGGTGGCGGCGGCTGGATACTGGGCCACACGTACGACGGCGCGCAGGCCGAGTACGTCCGGGTGCCTTTCGCCGACACCTCAACCCAGCCCGTGCCCTACGGGGTGGCCGATGAGGATGCGCTGATGCTGTCCGAGCTCCTGCCGACGGGCTACGAGGTCGGGGTGCTGAAGGCGGGCGTGTGGCCAGGTGACGTCGTGGTCGTCATCGGATGCGGCCCGGTAGGGCTGACCGCGATGATGGGGGCGAGGCTGTTCAGCCCGAGCCATATCGTCGCCATCGACCGTGCGGACGCCCGGCTCGAAGCCGCCAAGGGGTTCGGGGCCGACATTATGGTCAGCGACGCGACCGGCGATCCGCTGCCCGTCGTCCGATCGGTTACCGATGGCCTCGGCGCGGATGTCGTTATCGAGGCAGTGGGCCAGCCAGAAAGTTTCGAGCTCGCGATGCGGCTCGGCAGGCCGGGCGCGCGAATCGCAAACATCGGCGTGCACGGCAAGCCCGCGGCGCTGCACCTGGAAGACCAGTGGACCAGGGACATCACGCTCACGACCGGGCTAGTGGACACGTACTCGGCGCCTGCCCTCCTCCGGCTGCTGGCCAGCCAGCAACTGGACGCGCGGAAACTCATCACGCACCGGTTCGCGTTCGCGGACTTTGAGCGTGCCTATGACGTATTTGCCCGGTCCGCGGACACGGGGGCGCTCAAGGTCGTGCTCAGCCCGTAGGCCGAGCCCCTGATCGCAACCGTCTCCTTGGCGAGCAGGCCGGCCGGAGAGTCGTCAGCGCCTCGTGCCTGACCAGGACGGCCCGTATGGTCAGGGACATTGGTCCCGACGCTGTGGCCCGTTTGCCCGGTGCTGCTGGTCGGTCCGGATTGGCACGCTGGTTTCATGACAACTTCGTCACCGCCGAGCTACGCACTGCTGGCGGACGGGAGCACGATCGCTATCCGTGTTGCCCGCCCTGACGACTGCGCCGATGTCCGCGAGATGCACGAGCACATGTCGCCGGACAACGCTTATCTGCGGTTCTTCAGCCTGAGCCGACTGGCGCCCGAGCGAGAGGCCCAGCGGGTGTGCCGGCCGGAGAGCCCTGATCATGCGGCTCTGCTGGCTCATCGAGATGGCCGTCTGGTCGGCGTGGCAAGCTACGAGCTGACCCGGTGCCCCGGCGTGGCCGAGATCGCGCTCGCGGTGCCCGACGACATGCACGGCCGCGGGGTGGCGACCCTGCTCCTGGAGCACCTGGTCTCATTGGCCAGGCAGCACGGCCTGACAGCGTTCTCCGGCGAGACGCTGCTGGAGAACATGGCGATGCAGAAGGTGCTCGCCGACGCAGGGCTGCCGATCGAGCGCCACACCTCTGACGGCGTGATCGACGTCACCATTCCGCTGCCTAGCCACGACGGCGCCCAGCTTGACCGCTACCTGGACGCCGTCGCAGCGCGGGCAAGCCGAGCGGACGTGGCCAGCCTCACGCATCTGTTGCGTCCAGCATCAGTTGCAGTCATCGGTGCTGGCCGCCGCCGCGGCTCCGTGGGCCGTGAGATCCTGCACAACGTCGTTGCTGGCGGTTTTGACGGACCGATCCACCCGGTCAACCGGCTCGGCCGGTCCATGGAAGGACTGGCCTGCCTGGCTTCGGCGGACGACCTGCCCGCCGGCACCGAGCTCGCGGTGATCGCGGTGCCGCCCGGCCAGGTACCGAGGGTGGCCACGCAGTGCGGCCGGAAGGGCGTGCGCGCGCTTGTGGTGATCACGTCCGGATTGGGCGCTGGCGGTGCCGACCTGCTGGCGATCTGCCGCCGCTACGGGATGCGGCTGGTCGGCCCCAACAGCCTCGGGCTGGCAACCAGCACACCGCGGCTCAACGCCACCTTCGCCGCGCGTCTGCCGCTGGGTGGCACGGCTGGCCTGGTGGTGCAGTCCGGTGGCGTGGGGATCGCGCTGCTCGAGCACCTCGGCCGACTCGGCATCGGCGTGTCGTCGTTCGCGTCAGTCGGTGACAAGTACGACGTGTCCAGCAACGACATGCTCATGTGGTGGGAGCAGGACAAGCAGACGGAGCTGGCGATCCTCTACCTGGAGTCGTTCGGCAACCCGCGCGCCTTCGCCCGCACGGCTCGGCGGGTCGGCCGCACGCTGCCGGTGCTGACCGTTGCAGGTGGCCAGTCCGCCGCCAGCCAGCGCGCGGCGGCTTCGCACACGGTGGCGTCCCCGATGCCGCAAGTCACACAGGATGCACTGTTCCGGCAGGCTGGCATCATCGCCTGCCGCAGCCTTGGCGAGCTGGTCGACACGGCCGCGTTCTTGGCCTGCCAGTCGTATCCCGCTGGCCACCGGGTCGCGATCGTCTCTAATGCCGTGGGAGTCGGCGTGCTCGCCGCCGACGCGTGCGGCGACTGCGGGCTCGTAGTCGCGACGCTTGGCAGCGCCACGCAGCGTCGGCTGGCCAGGCTGCTGCCGACGGGTGCCGCGGTAGCCGGCTCGGTCGAGACGGGCGCCGCGGTGCCGACGGCGACGTTCCGGGCGTGCCTTGAGACGGTCGCCGCTGACAACGGAGTGGACGCCGTGCTGGGTCTCGCCGTCCCGACCGCGGTTGCCGACCTGACGTCGGCGATCACCACGGCCCAGGTGGCCAAACCGATGGCCGCAGTCCTGCTCGGTCAGCCGGAGTCGGTCCTTCTTCGGCCCACCGGCACTGCCGACCACAGCGACGACGTCGCCGACGGATCCGCGTTCTCCGACCCGACCAGCCGGCCGAGGCGCATTCCCGTATACAGCTACCCAGAGAACGCGGCCAGGGCTCTGGCGCACGCAGCCGATTACGAAGAGTGGCGTACCGCCCAGCACGGTCAGGTACCCGGATTCGATGACGCCGACCCGGCGGGGGCACGAGCCGTGGCTGCCGCTTTCCTGGCAGCGAACCCTGATGGCGGCTGGCTGCCGGCTGCCGACGCGGCCGCGCTGGCGGCGTGCTACGGCGTCGCTATGGTTGCTACCGAACCAGTCACCGACGCACCGGCCGCGGTCGCCGCTGCCGCGAGGCTCGGCGGCCATGTCGTGCTGAAGGCGGAGGCCGTCGGCGTGCTGGACAAGACTCAGGCCGGCGCTGTTCGGCTCGATCTGCGGACCGACGAGGTGGAGAGGGCGTACGTCGAGCTGGCGGCGATGTTCGGTGACAGGCTCCGGCGAGTGCTCGTGCAGCCGATGGTGCCGGCCGGCGTCGAGACGATCGTGGGAGTGGTGCAAGAGCCGGTGTTCGGCCCGCTTGTGGTGTTCGGCCTTGGCCGGGCGGCCGCCGACGTGCTTGCGTGCAGGTCGGCGCGGCTGACGCCGCTGACCGACGAGGACGCGGCCGCCATGATCGCCGACCCGGAGGTAGCGCCGCTGCTAACCGGCCGGGCCGGGTCACCAGCCGTGGACACGGCGGGCCTGGCGCGCCTGCTGCTGCGCGTGTCGCGGCTGGCAGATGACCTGCCCGAGGTCGCCGAGCTGGACCTCAACCCGGTCATCGCGCGGCCCGACGGAGCTTACCCGGTGGACGTGCGAGTACGCCTCGCCCCGGTGGCGCCCCGCGACCCGTTCCTGCGCCAGCTTCGCTAACGCGCCACAAGCGCGTGTGGATGACCCGAGGCCGCCGTGCCTGCAGTGCCACGGCCGGGACCCGGCGAGTCAGACCGGGACCAACGTCCCCGTTCCCGGAACCCTTTGACCCTGCAGCGAGCCGCGGATATCGGAAAACCTGCAGGTGGAGCTGCCGGAAGGGGGTTCCAGATGAGCAGCCATGAGGAACCGGGCCGACGGATCGTGGTGGGCGTCGACGGATCGGCCTCGTCCAAGGCCGCACTGGCATGGGCGGTGCGCCAAGCCGAGATCACGGGCGCGAGCGTCGAGGCAGTCATCGCCTGGCACTACCCAATCATGGTCGGCGGCGTGCCATTCGCCCCCATCGGGCCCCTGTACACCGCGGATTACGCGGAGTACGCCGCGCTGGTGCTGAACGGCGCGATGCTGGAGACGGTGGATCCGGACGGGCCGGTCAAGGTCAGCTCGACGGTGCGCGAGGGCAGCGCGGCACAGGTCCTGCTGGAGGTTTCCAGTGGCGCCGACCTGCTGGTCGTCGGCAGCCGCGGGCACGGCGGGTTCACCGAGGCCGTGCTGGGGTCGGTCAGCCAGGCGTGCGTGCACCACGCACGCTGCCCGGTGGTCATCGTCCGGGAGCCGGCTCGCGCTCCTAGCCATGCGGCTGGGCAGAACGGTTGACCCCGGTCGGCTCCCGCTGGCCTTCGGGGAAGGAGAGTCCGATGGGTACCACCGTCGCCGACGTGATGACGACCAAGGTCATCGCGGTGACAAGGGACACGGACTTCAAACAGATCGCGTCGGTACTGCGGGAATTCCGGGTCAGCGCGTGCCCGGTCGTCGATAGCTCGGACCGGGTGATCGGCGTGGTGTCCGAGGCTGACCTGCTGTACAAGGTAGCCGACTGCGAGCTTCCCGTCGGCCTGATCCGGCTGCGCTGGAAGCTCGGCGAGGAGTCCAAGACCACCGCGGTGACCGCTGATCAGCTCATGACCGCCCCGGCTGTGACCGTTCACCCGGACGCGCCGGTCCAGGTCGCTGCCAGGGTTATGCGCGACCGGCGGCTGAAGCGGCTGCCGGTCGTCGGCGCGCGGGGCGAGCTGATCGGCATCGTCAGCCGGGTGGACCTGCTCGCCGTGTACGACCGGCCCGACGCCGACATCCTCGCCGAGGTCGCCAACGTCGCAGATGAGTTCGGCGTCAGCCGCGCAGTGCTCGATGTCACGGTCTCGTCCGGTGTCGTGACGCTGGCGGGCTCGGTCGCGTTGCCGCGGACCGCGCTCGAGCTAGCGGCTCGGCTGCGGCACGTCGAGGGCGTGGTCGCCGTCCGCGATCGGCTGACCGTCGGCCAGCCGATCGGCTAATTCAGACCAGGGAGATAGCCATGGCAGCAAGCGTCGCGTCCGGCGGAACAGATATCGGTCGGCGCGTCCGCGAACAGCGCGAGCGAATGGGCCTCAGCCGCGCCGAGACCGCCGAGCAAGCCGGCCTGGCGCTGGAGTACCTCGTCTACCTGGAGACCAGTCCTGACTGTTCGCCGAGTCAGGCGGCGCTCATCCAACTGGCGGCGGCGCTGGACACGTCGGTCCGCGCGCTGTCCGGCGCCGGGCTCAGCGTCCCTCCCGGTCAGCGCGGCGCGGCGGCGAACCCCGTGCTGACCACCTTGTCGGCGGATGAATGCCGGGCGCTCGTGGCGCGCGGCGGCGTCGGCCGGGTGCTGGTCGTCGAGCCGGGGCGCGGGCCCGTCGCCATCCCCGTCAACTACCGGATGGACGGAGAGGACGTGGTGTTCCGCACCGGTGGCGGCACGCTGATAGCGGACAGCCTCGGGCAGGGGAGCGTGTCTTTCGACGTCGATCACCTCGATGACGCCCTGGCCGAAGGCTGGAGCGTGCTACTCACCGGGAAGGCCAGCGTGATTACCGAGCCTGACGAGCTCGACCACGCCCGGTCGCTGGGAATCGAGCCATGGGCCGGAGGCGACCGCGCGACCTACGTGCGGCTGCACGTGGACCAAGTCACCGGCCGGGCAATCCGGGTAACGGACTAGCGCTTCGGGACGCGGTCTACGCGGCTGCGTCGTTCGGCCTCGACGGCTCGGCCGTTAGTCCCTACGGCCATCGCGACAGTCCCTACGGCTATCGCGATGCCGCTAGGGTCGCATGCCGAAATGCTGGCCGCGCAGATTGGCGGACTGAGCTCACCACCACGACCGGGCAGCGCGCCTCGGTCAGGCAGGTCCTGACGACCGGGCCGATCACCGCAGCAGAGCCCGATCCGAGCACGAGCAGATCGGCATCCTCGGACGCCGCAACGAGCGCTTGCTCGCTTCTGCCTTCGATGGCCTCGACGGTCGTGGTGCACAACGGGCCCGACCCGAGTACGGCCCGGACCGCTTCCCTCAGGACGCACCGAGCATCTTCGAGCCGTTCCGTACCGTCGTGCCGG